>DATEUF010000319.1:0-60765 GCA_035283325.1 Pyrinomonadaceae bacterium
GGAAAGCTGCGCACATCAACAAGACTGTGGATGTCGTGAGCGATCAGAATTTGAAGAAAGTCCTCAATTGATCGAGTTGAATGCCCGATGGTCCAAATTGTAATTGCCTGATCGGAGTTCATGACCCGCCTGACTTCAACAGAAACTTCAGCTGTCTGCTCGCCGACGCCTTAAGTAAAATGTTACTTTCCACATCGCAGCCACTTTCGCTTAAAGAAAAACCTCAAGCTTGAAACGGCCGCGCTTCGAGAGAAGAGGCTTCCAGAGATCACCAAGTCGTTGAAGTCTCCGTGGTACATTGTCGATTCTGAAGTCTTCGGTTTCGATTCCGCGCTCCAGCTCCTGCCACCTTACCGGCGTCGAAACAGTCGCCCGAGGACGCGGTCGGACAGAATAGATTGAAGCCAGAGTTCTTCCCCAGGCATTCTGATTGTAATCGACCAAAACTCTTCCTCGCGGTCGCTTCGAAACCTGGTAGATGGTAGTTAATAGCTTGGGCTCCTGGGAAGCGACCGCGTGAGCGAACTCCCTTGCGAAACCCCAAACCTGCTTCTGGGTTGGTCCTCGCACGATTGGAATGTAAATATGAATTCCCCGCGAACCCGTAGTTTTCGCGTAACAGGGAATTTTCAATGCATCCAGCCCCTGCTTTAGAAACAGCGCTGCATCGACCACCTTCGCGAACGTCGCCCCCGGCACGGGATCCAGATCAAAATGAACGTAATCCGGGCGATCCACGTCGTCGCAGCGCGCATACCACTGGTTAAGGTCTATGCAACCCAGATTGACAACCCATAAAAGAGACGCCTGATCCTGGATCATTGGGAAGTCGATCACATTTCCTGAGGAGTGTTCAATGTGGCAAATTTCAACCCATTTGGGTCTTGGGCTCGGAGCACGCTTCATGAAGAAAAAGTCGCCCGCGGCGCCATTCGGATAACGCTTCATCACCATAGCTCGATCAATCAGGTGAGGAAGCAGCAGTGGAGCGACATCGGAGTAATACTGGAGCAGGTCCCGCTTAGTAAGCTTCAGCGCCGGCCAGAAGGGCTTTTTGAGATTTGTGAGTTTTACCGTCCGCTCGCCTAGCGTAAGCTCCAACGACTCCGCGTCCTTCGGAAGCTTTATCGAAATGGACTTCGGCCTGGGCCTAAAAGAAGAACGTTCAACCCGTGCCGGATGATAGTCTCGCGTTGCCGCCTCGAATAGATTAGCCATGTCTTAAAGTAAAACCTTAAGAGTACTAATTGTCAGGTCGCAGGGAGATCAAAGAAGCAACAGACTTAATGTTGAACTTAAACTCTCGCAACCTGCGGGCGGACGTCGGATTCAGCTAAATCCTGATGTAAGCCGGGGAACCGGAATGCAGGGAGGAGGGCCTTTATCACGAACGAGAATCTGCCAGGGACGTCAGCTGCAACTCGCATTCGCGCTCTCGACGCTAAGCGCCATGCATGAAGGTCGTAAGCTAGCTTTGATCCGTTCCAGAGGTGATCTCATCAATCTCCTTCTCAACCGCCTGCAGGCCCTTCAGCAAAACCTCGCGATGAGCAGAGTGTTGCGCACGTTCAAGCTGCTCCAGCACGCGAGAACGGCTGAGCCGCAGAGATTCGAGGCGCTGTTGACGGATCTTCGCTTCCACTGAAGACGGTGCTTGGCCCTTGTCATCACGCACCGGCTGCTTCCCTTCCCCAATCTGGGCTTCGACCGCTTTACTTTCCCAACCTCTAGCCATAGCACCACCCCATAGTGTTGAAGCAATCCAGCAGGACATGGACCATCAGATAACCGTTGAGTCTCGTATAACGGCACCTTTCGGCACAATTATGATACCGTCGCGAATATAGTAAGAACCGTCCTCGCCATCTGCTTCTGTGGTGCCCGCCTCATTCAGTAATCTAACTCCACTGCCAATGCGCGCGTTCTTATCAATGATTGCTCGATTGATATGTGTCCCTTCGCCAATTCCTACACGAGGCAAGCCAGCCGTAAAGTCGTCGCGCATCTCCTCAATGGTTTGGTAGTAATCCGCGCCCATCAAGAATGAAGCGTCAATATGCACACCTTTAGATATTCTGCTTCTCAACCCGACGACTGATCTCGTTATTCCCGCGCCAGTGATTATGCAGCCATCGCTTATAATTGAATCCTGAATCTGCGACTCCTCAATTTTGGATGGTGGCAAGTAACGCGCGTGTGTGTAGACGGGAGCTTCAGCGTCAAATAAATTGAACTTGGGAACCCTGGCGGCCAAATCCAGATTTGCCCGATAAAAAGCAGTAATCGTTCCAATGTCTTCCCAGTAGCCATTGAACAGGAAAGCCTGAACATGGCTGGTGTGGATCGCACCGGGAATAATTTCCCGGCCAAAATCCATTCGGCTGAGATCCTGGGCTAGCAACTTTTCCAGATGATCATACTTAAAGACGTAGATTCCCATCGACGCCAAAAAGGGACGTGCTCTTGCTTCATCAGCAGTCAAGCCAAAACCGGTGGTATCAACGCGCATGGACTCCAACTCTTCGCCTTTTGGCTTTTCGCGGAACTCAACAATCCTGCCGCTCTCATCGGTTTTCAGTAACCCAAATTCAGCAGCCGCAGCCGCATCGCACGGTATGGCTGACACGGTTACATCCGCGCTCGTCTCGTAGTGACGAGCGAGAAACTGCCGATAGTCCATGCGATATAGATGGTCGCCCGAGAGTATTAAGAGCGTGTCGATGCCCCAATCTCGAATGTGCGGCAACACCTGACGCACCGCATCCGCTGTACCCTGAAACCATTGTGGGCTCTCCGGCGTTTGTTCAGCGGCCAGGATATCGACAAATCCATTTGAAAACTGAGAGAAACGATAGGTCTGTGCGATATGGCGATTAAGAGACGCCGAATTGTATTGGGTCAGCACAAACATGCGCAGCACATCAGAATTGATGCAATTGGAGATGGCTACATCCACTAACCGGTATTTTCCCCCAAGTGGCACGGCAGGTTTGGAACGCTGCTGAGTGAGCGGAAAGAGGCGGGTGCCGGCGCCTCCGCCAAGTATTACGGCAAGCAGTTTCGGGCTAGCGGGCATCTCGGGTTTTTAAAGGGCCTGGAGGTTTCGTAGAGAGGATAGACGCAAAGCGCCGCTCGCAGCAAGACTTTCTTTGAAGCGAGCTGGCCCAAAACCTGTAGCGGGCAAGGTCTAATAGGTCACCGTGCTCGTAGCTGGTCTGATTCCGGCCGCCTCCTGAGCAATCTTTACGCCCACACTGGCCCCAATTCGGGTTGCTCCAGCTTCAACCATCTTACGTGCGTCAGCGAGGCCTTTGACACCGCCGGAAGCCTTCACGCCAAGCTCAACCCCGACTGTTTGGCGCATCAAGGCCACATCCGCTACGGTGGCGCCACCCTTAGAGAAACCGGTTGAGGTCTTTACAAAATCGGCTCCGGCATTTTTTGCGGCTATGCATGCACGAACTTTCTCTTCGTCGCTCAACAAAGCTGTCTCAATGATTACCTTACAAATTGCATCATGTTCGTGGGCGGCTTCGACCACGCCACGAATATCATACTCGACGAGACAATCGTCGCGGCTCTTTAAGGTGCCGATATTGATTACCATGTCTACTTCCCGCGCGCCGTCGAAAATTGCTCGTCGCGCCTCATAGGCCTTTACGTCGGGCAACGTTGCGCCCAGCGGGAAACCAATCACGGTGCAAACCGGTATGCCGGTACCACTGAGGTGACAGGCCGCTACGCGGACCCAGGTCGGATTGACGCAAACCGAGGCAAACCGGTATCGGGCTGCCTCTTCACATAGTCGCTTGATGTCTGCGTCGGTGGCTTCCGGTTTCAAAAGAGTATGATCAATCAGGCCCGCCCAATCTCTTGCCGATGCGGTTTCACCGAGCACCAAGCCGATGCGCGAAGCGCCAGCGTCGACAATTCGGTGCATCCGCTCCGGACAACGGTTAAAACATTCTGAACTGCATCCGCACAGCGCAGCCTGATCTGAATCACCATTTAGGCGAGCAACGATTGCGTCGGTGATTTGCTCAACCAAGAGATCGAGTTCGCCATTTTTTAGATTGGCGTTGTTTGAAGTAGGCATCGACATGTCAGGTTTGAGCGGTGGTCCTTCAATGTCATCTTAACACGTGTCACCTGGGAGCGCAGGCACCTGGGAGCGCAGGCATCCTGCCTGCCCCCTTAATTCCATGACTCACGAATGGAAAAGGAGACGGATCTCTCCAAAAGAAACCTCACTGTCCTCAGATGGGCCTGGTTGGTATTCGCGAGGCTACCTCCCGCATTTCGACATTCCCGGAAAAACGCAGACGATGACTTTTCGGCTGTTTGATTCTATGCCTCAGGAGGTGCTTGAACTATGGCGCCAGGAACTCCTCTCATTGCCTAAGAAGGACTATGACCTCGAACGACGGAAGCGCATTGATGCTTACCTCGATCTTGGCTACGGCTGTTGCTATTTAAAGGATTAACCGCCTGGCTGAGATTGTTCAGAATGCGCTACTCCATTTTGATGGGGAGCGATACTCCTTGCACGCCTGGGTAGTGATGCCCAGGTTAGCGGTGTTGATACTGTCGCTCAACCGCCGCGATTTTTGCCACTCGCTTGCGGTGCCGCTCTTCGGTAAGTTCGGTGGTCAACCAGGCTTCGACAATTTCGCGCATTTCTTTGGAACTGATGGTTTTGCTACCGAGTGTGAGTACGTTCGCGTCGTTATGTTCACGTGAATTGCGCGCGACTGCGACAGAATAACAGGCAGCGGCGCGCACGCCGGGGACCTTGTTGGCTGTGATTGCGCTCCCCACCCCGGCACCGTCGATTATGATACCGAGATCGGCGGCTCCTTCGGCTACTGCTCGCGCAACCGCGTGCGCGAAGTCAGGATAATCAACCGCCTCCTCGGAATCGGTGCCGAAATCGTACACGCGTACACTAAGGCTCGCCAAAAATGATTTAAGGTCCTCCTTCATTTTGAAGCCACCATGGTCACACCCGAGGGCAATCATCTTTGCATTCGTTTGCCGATGGCGGGGAACGCGGCGCACTAATTCGATTCGCCTTTCATGAACGATATCGGCTGCCAGAGGTGTAAGTCGTGCCCCTTCCGCCACTCGCAAAGTCGCGCCCTGCTCCAGGTCTCGGATATCGTCTTCGGTGATAATCGTCTTGGCTGATTCGTCGCGAGTAGGGGTCACGGATGGCGGAACACGCACTCTTGCGACATCGATGAAGTGGCTTGCTGGAGCAGCATCACCTTGATCACCAGACTCTCCTGGTTGTGCCTTGTCCAGCACTTCACGCACCAGTGCTCGAATGCGATCTCGGCTAGATTGGTCTTCGGCCATAGAACTATCTGTATAGACAGAAATCAGCAGACAAGGTCAAACGATCCGCTCGGTGCGCAAATCTACCAGGCGCCCAACTGCCGACGCGATTCTGCCGGCACGCAGCCTGAAGTCGACCCGACCGACGTAGATCCCACTTCTGCCAACTTGAAAAACCAGCGTTTCCGCGCCCGAAGGTTGTACGACACGCGCCGGCTCATGCATGAATGTATGAGTGTGACCGCTGGCTATAAAGTCGATGCCATCGACTCGTGCTGCCACTTGTGAGTCGCCAATCTCGCCAACCTTCGGTTCCGGGTAATAACCAAGGTGTGACATGCACAAGACCATCGAACAACCTTCCTTTTCCCGTAAGTCTCTCACCACTTCGCTCGACACCTGGACCGGATCCTCATAAGTGACCCCTTTGAAGTTTGCGGGCGTGATTAATCCAACAGGGCTGATGCCCAAACCAAACAGTCCAATTCTTACGCCGGCTACTTCCCTTACCACATAACGTTTAACGTATTTCTCAAGCGGAGTTCCGTTGACATCGTAGTTGGCGGAAACGAGATCAAATTTGGCAAACTGCATCGCGGTGGCCAACGCCTGCACGCCATTGTCGAATTCATGATTGCCAATCGTGCCGGCGTCATATCCGATTAGCGACATCGCGCGATACTCGACCTCGCCTTTATAGAAGTTAAAATACGGGGTGCCCTGAAAAACGTCACCAGCATCAAGTACTAATGTGTTTGGATTCTCCTGGCGCACGCGTTTGACGAGAGTCGCACGACGCGCTACGCCTCCCTTGCCAGCGTAGATTGTGTCATTTGCCGGCAATGGCTCGATCTGGGAGTGCGTGTCGTTTGTATGCAGGATGGTGATCAGTATTTCGGCTTCACCATTCATTGGCTGGGCAAGATTGGGGGACCAGGCGAGTTTGCGAAAAAAGAACGACGGCGCGAATAAGCCGGCGCCAAATCCTGCCGCAGTGCTCAAGAACTTTCGTCGCTTCATTACCTGTACGGTTCGATGTTTGAGAAACGGCCATCAAGCCTGGCCGTCACGCGATGCCCTTTTGCGGTCTCAGTTTTGACGAACTGAATCACTGCGTCGCGCAAAGTAACACCCAAAGGTTTCGCGTTCTTTCCTTCTTGCAGTATCGCATAGCTGCCGCTACCGAGCTTCAACAGGTAGTCGATAGTGACAATGCTGTATGTTGCTCGAGGATTAATTGTCCGCTCCCGGCCCTGGGGAGCGAGGAGCCTCGCGCTAATGAGCTCTGCCTTTTTCTCTGCGTTAACACGATACTTGATGCGAGCACCCGACTGCGCATCTCGCCGCTCCATAACGACACCGAGCAGCCTGAGTAACTGCGCTCCGCTGAAATCTATCTGGACCAGCGCGTTCTCAAATGGTAGTAGCTCAAAGATATCGTTCACCCGCAGATGTCCATGCGAAATTGAATTCTTGCGCAGTCCACCGCTGTTCATAACGGTAAGGGTAATCGGTCGCCTGAGTTTCGCACTCGAAAAGGTCCTTACAGCATCGGCAACGAAATTGCCCATCGAACCACCGCCCATCCCGCCTTTAATTAAGTCGCCCTGTAGTGTACCGATGACCACTTCCAACGAGCGTATCTTTGCCGCATATGGCTGGAGCAGCGTCTCGGCTCCAGCATCCGCAGGAAGCTTTTCATCGATGAGTGTTTCATTAACGTCTGCCTTCTCAAGACAAGTAGCCGTCTGCTCGTCGGCTGATTGGGTTTTGCACGGCCGAATAGCAGCGCTTTGGGCCAGAACTGGAGGCGCCAAAGTAGTGAGGAGCATGAGGGCCAGGGTCGGGCCGAAAGCATTCGCACCCCCGGATGTTTTTTCTCGGTAGTTTTTCGACTCGAACATTGACGTTATGAGAAGAGCTTGCATAGTATTCGAAGCTGAGCGGAAGCGCAAAGCCTAACTTGTGGCAAGGTATGAGCAATCCACCTCTGCGCGTCGCTCGGATTACGAGCTTTAATACCCCCTCCACAATCGGGATTTCAGGGTAAGGAGAAAAGACAATTGGCGACATCGTCAGCGCATGCGTCCGAATTTCGCAATCCTAATCTGGAAGTGCTGCTTTCAGAACAGCAGATACAAGCACGCATCAAAGAGATTGGAGCCGATATCACGCGCGATTATGCGGATCGCAATCCGCTTTTGATCGGTGTCCTCAAGGGTGCGTGCTTCTTTCTCAGTGATCTTTTGCGGGCAATCGACATTCGGCTGAGCATTGAATTCATCGCGATCTCAAGCTACGGAACCTCGACACGCACGTCAGGTGAAGTCCGCATTCTCAAGGATCTGGATGTACCTATAGAAGGTCGCGACATCATTGTAGTTGAGGACATCGTAGATACAGGATTGACCCTCTCCTACCTGCTTGCGAACTTGAAATCCCGTGGCGCAGCGAGTGTGAAACTAGTAGCGCTGCTGGATAAATACGAGCGGCGCGAGCGAAACGTGCAGATCGATTATCTAGGTTTTAAGATCCCCGATCATTTTGTGGTTGGGTATGGCTTGGATTTCGCCGAACGCTATCGCAATCTGCCTTTTATTGCCATTCTAAAGACGCCCGAGAATTGAACCCCGTGATCTGAATCAGTCAAACATAAGGGAGCGAAAAGAGAGTGAATACAACTTCCAAACCACTATTGGCAGTTCTCCTTCTACTGCTCTTTGCGGGAGCGGCGGCTGCACAACAAGACTTCTCCAAAGTCGAGATCACGGCCAGCAAAGTCGACGGGAAAGTGTACATGCTCCAGGGAGCCGGTGGCAATATTGGGGTTTCCGTGGGAACGGACGGAATCTTAATAGTTGACGACCAATTCGCTCCGCTGGCTGATAAGATCAAGGCAGCCCTGAAATCACTGGGAGATGGCAAGCTTAAGTTTGTATTGAACACGCACTGGCACGGGGATCACACAGGTGGGAATGCGGTCTTCTCGCCTGAGGCTCCGATCATCGCTCATGACAATGTCCGCAAGCGCTTGGCAAGTGAACAGAAATCCGAGTTGTTTAAGCGCACAACCCCAGCGTCACCCAAAGAGGCTCTTCCTGTTATCACTTTTGACCAGTCACTCTCCGTCCACTTCAATGGCGAGGAGATTCGGGTCATTCACTTCCCTCACGGCCACACAGACGGAGACAGCGTGATTTTCTTCTCGGGCTCCAACGTCGTTCACATGGGTGACGATTTCTTTGCCGGACGCTTTCCGTTTGTGGATCTGGAAAGCGGTGGAAATGTCGAGGGGTTAACCAAAAATATCGGCGACGTCATTCAGAAACTGCCTGCAGGCGTGAAACTCATCCCTGGTCATGGCCCCATCTCAAGCCTGGACGATCTCAAGTCGTATCATCGCATGCTGATGGAAACGACAGCTGTAGTGCGGAAGAGCATGGGCGCCGGCAAAACACTCGAGCAAATTAAGAGCGAAGGGCTGCCAGACGAGTGGAAACCGTGGGGAACAGGATTTATCAAAACAGACCAGTGGATTGAGACGATCTATCGGAGCTTCTCTAAGTAGCTCAAGCTGGTAGCGTAACGCAAGCTGTTAGCTTGCGCGCACAAACTAACAGTTTGCGATACATGTCACGTTAGCATTTCCAGAAAACTTCTCCCCGCTTCCAACTTGAGGCCAAAATTCTCGGCAACAGTCTGTCCAATATCTGAAAGTGAATCTCGGGTACCAAGATCGACGGCGCGAGCATGCCTGCCATAGACGAGTAAGGGGGCATACTCACGCGTGTGATCAGTGCCGGCGAAAGTTGGATCGTTGCCATGGTCCGCGGTGATTATTATCAAATCATCATCGTGCAACGCCGCCTCAATATCCGGTAACCGCGCATCGAAATCCTCCAGCGCTCGGGCGAAACCTTCCGTATCCCGGCGATGACCATAGAGCATGTCAAAATCTACAAGATTCGAGAATATGAGACCACGGTGATCGTTCTCCAGGGCGGTGAGCGTTTGCTCAATCGCTTGAGAATTGTTCTTTGCAGTAAGGTCCTGCGTCACTCCCAAAGAATCATAGATGGAGGCTATTTTGCCAACGCAGACTACATCGAGATCTTCAGCCGCGAGGGCCGTAAGCAGATTCCGGGGCGGTGGAGGTACTGCATAATCGTGCCGGTTCTCGGTGCGATAGAAACCGCCCGGCTGGCCCAGAAAAGGTCGCGCAATAACGCGACCAACCTTGTGTTCCCCATCAAGAAGCTTCCGAGCTGTTTCGCAAATTTCATAGAGCCGGCTGAGTGGAATTACTTCTTCATGGGCAGCGATCTGAAAAACAGAGTCAGCTGATGTGTAGACGATGGGTTTGCCGGACGAGACGTGTTCGGCGCCCAACTCCTTTATGATCTCCGTGCCCGAAGCCGGAATATTTCCTAGTATTCCTGGAACATTTGTCTCGCGCACAAACCGTTCAATTATTGCGGGTGGAAATCCCTGCGGGTAGGTAGGAAACGCGCGCTCTAGAATGATGCCGGCCATTTCCCAATGACCTGTAGTTGTATCCTTGCCGTTTGATCGAAGAGCGCACCGACCGTAAGAACCCGCTGTTTGGGCCAATGCTGGCACTCCCGCAAGTGGCCGGATGTTTCCGAGACCATAGCGCTGTAAATTTGGCAGTCTTAGTTGTCGTGACTCGAGTATATGGCCGAAGGTGTCCGACCCCGAATCGCCCCAATCGGCAGCGTCAGGCATGGCACCTATTCCGGCGCCATCAAGGACAATTAACGCGATACGGTTGAAGCAGGCTTGTCTTGACATCAGTGTAGGACTGGGAACTGTTGCGAAGCTTCATTTGACATTGGACATTTGGCATTTCTCATTTTTCATTGGCGACCAGATTCATGGTAGCCAAGAATGCCAAATGAAAACTGTCAAATGAAAAATGTCAAATGGTTAGTTCTTCGGTGCTGGAAACCTTTGCGAAGCTTCATTTGACATTGGACACTTGGCATTTCTCATTTTTCATTGGCGACCAAATTCTATGGTAGCCAAAAATGCCAAATGAAAACTGTCAAATGATAATTGTCAAATGGCTAGTTCTTCGGCGCGTAGTAACCCTCACGAGCCCGCACCTCCGATTTATCTGTCAAACCGCGCACTTCCACTCGAATCGAGCGATATTTACCATCTCGCGCCTTGTTCGTTGGATAGTATCCGAGGCTGTATTGTGTGCCAATCTCTGTCGCTACGTTTGCAAAGGCAAGGCGCGCATCCTGCAAACTAGCTGCAGCGGAATTTTTTCCGCCGGTGGCTTTGGCCAAATCGTTCATCTCGCGACGCGCCAGATTGTATAGGTCCCGACTAATCTGCATCCGCTCGAATTGTCCCATTTTGCAGAAGTCGACATAGTCTTCCGGCTTCGCCCGCGGCACAAAGATTCTTCGATACCGCTGGAGCTGCTGGGCCGAAAGTGTGAGCCTGCCGTCATCCTCGCAGTCTTTGAGGAGCCGGTCTTCAACAAAATCCTCTGTGTTCACCTGGACGAAATAACAGGCGGCTCCTGCGCGCACCAGTCTGCTGCGTGCCGCCGCGAAGTCTGACTCGCTGGTGGAATCCACCCCATCCGTTAACGCCACCAGCGCCCGACGTCCGCGCACCTCCTGGCGCGGTGGGTCTCGAAAGATGTCGTCTGCGACGCGCTCCAGGGCATCGTAGAATGGAGTGCCGTTGCTCGAGCCCAGACTTTCTATCGCAGCGCGGAGTGTCTTCCTATTATCGGTCAGCTTCGCCAAAACCTGGACTGTAGCAACCCTCGAGGATCCGGCGCGTTTCGTATCGAAGGCCAGGATAGCCACACGGTCTCCCGAACGAAGAGCGTCAATGAAAACATTGGCAGCCTGGCGAATCAGCGCAACGTCGGCGCGAGTCGAGCCCGAAGTGTCAAGCAGGAGTGCAACCTCAAAAGGGGCTTCAGTGGTGGCAAAATTGCTGATGGTCTGCGGTCTCCCATCTTCGAATAACAGAAAGTTGTCCGCCTTTAGGCCCGCTACGACCCGGCCTGAGCTACTGGTAACAACGGCTGGCACTGACACCAACTGTGTGTCTACGCGCACCACATCGCCTTCCTCAACCTCATCGCCAGAGTTAGTGGAAGAGTTGTCCTGTCCGGACGTTTGAGTTTCACCGCTCGACACTCTTCGGGGCCGCTGTTGATTTGCTTTCTGAGCTCCAGCCGGTAATAAGATTGTGCAGACGGAGAGCAGGCAAATAGTAATCACGATCAGGCGGGCCAAGAATCTATTGTCACCCGAGTAGGTCTTCATGCTAGGACAACTGACCGGCAGCGTTGGCCAGGATCATAGCTGGAAAGTCATTCATCGGCAAAGCCGGACCAATCTTTCATTTGGCATTTGACATTTCTCAGTTTTCATTTGTCAAAACAGATCTATCGTAGCCACATTGTCGCCAGATACCACGGCGACTTCCGCTCATTTTTCAAAAGGTCTTGAGGCATCTTCCGCTTTCCAAAAACTTTCACCATCCTCCGCTTTCCAAAACTTTGAGCATCGTCCGTTATTAAATGGAAAATGAGAAATGTGAACTGATATATGGCAAATGATTTTAGGTCCGACCATCGAAACTACGTTTCAACCAGCGGAGCTGCCTTGACACTACCTAAGCCATTCTCTTAGCATGACATTTCGCTTTGCAGTGCATAATCATCCAGGGCAAATCGTGCTAAGCTCTTTGCATGCGGACGTGTCGCAAGACGCTTTTTCTTCAGACCGAGACCCCAGCGGCTTGCCTCCAGTGGCAGCAACGTTGCAGGTCGGCTAATCGAATGATGGGTAAAAAGCCCGTCTCCTGTAGGCACGTACGTCAATGGTAGACGGCTTCCCTTACAAGGAAGAGGTTGGGGGTTCGAATCCCTCCGTGCCTACCAAAATTTCTGATCGGTTAGCGGGCAGCCGTTGATTGGCGCGAGAGCAGTCGTAGTTTGAAAACTTAATTCGATGCGGAGTCGTAGTTCAGCTGGTTAGAACGCCGGCCTGTCACGTCGGAGGTCGCGGGTTCGAATCCCGTCGGCTCCGCCATTTATTTTCAACAAGTTACGGGTTGCGAGAATCGTTTAGAAAGACCTAAAAGTGACTGCTTTCGGTACATTGTGCAGTAGCTGTGCCAGTAAATCACGGTAAATTCAAGAACAGACGGCACTTAGGGCTGTCCGTTTACATACTCTTGCCAGCTTTGACTCTCTTTTACTCTAAGGACGATCGAACTCAAGGAACAGAGGTTCACGGAGCGAAGGTTCAAGCGTAACCTGGATTGATCAGAGCGTGGTGTCAAAACTCCCACGCTCTGGGCAGGACACACGTCAGAAATCCCTGCAGACATAGTTCCTCCCAGTAATGTAAGGAAACGGATCGTCGTACGTTGGATGGTCCATGAACCTCAGTATAGATTGAACGTGCCAATCTTTTAACGAAGTCTGTTTCGGGTATCGAAGCCTCTCTCAACAGGAACTCGGCGGCCAGACTCGGCCTCTCGCATCGGGCTTACGCTCACTGGGAGCGCCATCCCGTCGCACCGCGATCAGTTGCTCAGCCCGGCCGCAACTCTGAATGTTTCAGTTGAAGATTTGGTGGGTACTAACGGAAAGGAGAAACACGGAACCGGACTAGCCGGCAGAATGCACCAACTATCCGAAGCCGCTTCCAAGCTGCCCCGCAGCCAGCAACAAAAGATCGTCGCCATCTTAGAAGCTTTCATCGCTCATAATACCGGCGCGTGCAACTGCCTTTCAATCTTGTTCCCGCCCGTGATTTTTCCTCTGATAAGCCAACTTCTGAACCAAAGGCGATAGCCTCCTGCAAACGAGTCGTGCGGAAAGATTTTGACCACGCCGGGAGATAGATGGCCTCCAGCCAGTTTGTTTTACCCTGCCCGTTGTGACCGACGATTATGTTTAGGCGGGAGCCGCAGGAAATTTTTCCGCTCAGATTTCGAAAATGAGAAACCTCAATCGAATCGAGCAGCATGTGTTAGATATTAACATGAGCTCAACGCTTTTATCGGATAGAGGTTCCATCCAATTTCCGATCTACAGAGGCAGGCATTCCCGCAGTCTGGCACACAACTTGATGCCTCAAGCAGTCTAGGTTCTTGTTTGCCGGGCGAAAAATGCCAAGGAGCTGAGATTCAGCAAATCCTAAAATGCTGAACGACGAAAGTCTGCATACTAACTAATCAGTTGGATACTTAGTTTTCAGTTAGCCGGTCTTCCTCAAACTGCAAGCGACTCCCAGAGAAAAGCATAGGAAGCAGCGTGCCTTCGTTCTGCAAGCTGTTTTTTTTGGATACAAAGTATCCGAGCGGTTCATAGGGGATTGCTTGAACAGCCCAGGGGTAATCGACGCGTAAACCACCAAAGCAATGTTACTTAAGAAGACTCCTCATTCTTAGTCGATTCCTGGTACGGCTGTTGCACTAGAGAACAACTGAAATTTGTAAGTGCGGCACTCATCAGGGGCGCTAAGAGTTTTCATCTGGAGCACTGAACTACAACCTCGCAAGCGAGACGTCGCTCAGCCAGCGGCACCGTACTGAGAAATACAAAGCAACGCCGGGAAATCAGCATTGCGGAACTGTGATCTTCGTCTGCTCAAAACTGCCATTCATCCATCAAAGGAGCCTAAGCCGATGGCTAGCTTAATTCACAGAGCTTTAGCCGCTCTTGCTCTAATACTAGCATTCGGAGTTTATACACAAGCTCAGACTTCTACATACCACCTCCATAAGGAAAACTCCTCAACAAGTGGACTCTTTCAACTGAAAACCGCGAACCCTGATGGAACAACGCTCGCGATTCAATCGGCTAACTTAAAAAATCTGGCGCCGGGCGAATATCAAATCAAGGCCTTTGACACGCAGAGCGGGGTGCCGAATGTGTCGGGCGTCATCCCCGCTGGCTCGACAATCACCTTCACGCTCTGGATGAAAAAGAGCTCAAGCTCTGGAGTTATCTATCCCAGAGCAAAGCTGCGCCTTAATAATGGGGCCGGGACTCTGATCTGCACGACTACCGGTTCAAGTGCACTGACTAGCACACTGACGGCATACACACTTTCAGGAACTACAAGTGCAAGTGTTGTGATGACTACCTCCGACCGGTTCTACTTATGGGTAGGAGTCAACGTCGCCACGAAAGCCACTTCAAATACCTATGGCGTATTGAATGTGGAGGGAACCCTAAACGGAAACTACGATTCCCGGGTCGTAATACCAACAGCTATTCCCCCACCGTCAATAACCAGTCTGTCAACCACCTCTGCTCCGGTTGGTACGGCGGTAACCATTGCGGGTTCGAACTTTGGGGCCACGCAGGGTTCCAGCACCATCACCTTCAACGGTGTTACCGCAAGTCCGAGCAGCTGGAGTGCCACGAGCATCGTTGCTCAAGTGCCGGCCAGCGCCACAACCGGCCCAGTGGTTGCTACCGTCAATGGACAGAGCAGCAACGCACTCACTTTTACCGTCACACCAAAGATAAATAGTCTTTCACCGACCTCTGGTCCTGTCGGCACTTCTGTAACTATCACCGGCACCACTTTCGGCGCCACTCAAGGCTCTAGCACTGTCACCTTCAACGGCGCATCAACAACCCCAACAAGTTGGAGCGCCAGCAGCATTACCACTCCAGTTCCCTCTGGAGCAAGCAGCGGTCCAGTTGTGGTGACAGTTAATGGGCAGGCCAGCAGCGGAATCACTTTTACTGTTGTTACGACCGGAACAGTTTCGGGAACGGTCGTGAACGCCGAGGGAACAACACCAATCGCCGGAGCAACGGTGAAGGCGCTGCAAGGGACGACGACAGTCACAACCGTAACCACAAATGGCGCGGGGAACTACACGCTTGCTGAACTCAATGCGGGAACCTATACGGTCGAGGCTTCGGCGCCAGGATATGGCACGAAAAGCCGCAGCCTGGTGACAGTGACCGCGGGTGAAACGACCGCTGTTAATCTCAACCTCGAGACCATTGTAAGCGGCCCCATGTCTTATATCTATGATCCCCTGGGAAGACTGGTTTCGACCGTTGGTCCCACAGACACCGTTATCTATTCCTACGATGCCGTGGGTAACTTGCTATCTATCTCGCGGCAAAGTTCAAATCAGGTTTCCGTCATTAACTTCACGCCGGCAGGCGGCCAAATCGGTTCTTCCGTCACAATCCATGGTGCCGGGTTTAGCGCGACGGCCAGTCAAAATACCGTTCAATTCAACGGTACCGTGGCCGCCGTGACGTCTGCCACCGCAACAAGGATTGTCGCGGTTGTTCCACCCGGAGCTACCACGGGACCGATAACCGTGCTCAGTCCAAATGGCTCCGCATCGAGCGGAACCTCTTTTGCGGTGGGAGAAGGCTCGGGTGCGCCAGCCATCAGCAGCTTCTCCCCGACAATCGGCGCGCCGGGCAATGCCATCACAATTTCTGGCAGCAACTTTCAGACAATCCCGATGCACAACAACGTCAAATTCAGCAATGTCCGCGCTCAAGTGACCACGGCTGCGCCGACAAGCATTGTTGCCAAGGTTTCGGCCATTGTCTCAGGCAAGATCTCAGTTACCACGCCTTATGGTTCCGCAATCGCTGGCGGTGATTTCTTTGTGCCACCGCCGCCTCGAACTGCCGCAGATGTTGAATACACGGCGAGAATGACAATCGGGCAAAGCTTGACGCCGGTGATCAATACCGCGAACAAGATCGCCATGGTGCTGTTTGATGGCGTCGCGGGGCAGCGGATTAGCATCAACCTTGGCCCATCCACGATCTCATATGGTTATGTGGACTTTTACCGGCCTGATGGGTCGGCTCTTCTCCAGTCTCAAACACTGGTCTCCTGGGCCAACCAAAAATTCATCGAGCCATTCCTTCTTCCTGCCACTGGCATCTACACCATCGTGGTCCGCGGTGATGGCACGACAACCGGGGGCACTCCCATATCGCTTTACGAAGTTCCTCCCGATCTTAGCGGGTCAATAACGGTAGGTGGCGCGGCTCAACCCGTGAGCAACACAACTCCCGGTCAGAATGCCAGTCTCACATTCGCCGGAACCCAGGGACAGGGAATTAGTTTGGTCACCACTGGCTCCTCAATCACGGGTAGCGTGACCATCAAGAAGCCAGACGGTAGTGACCTCGCGTCTGCGTTCTTCAATCCGCCGGGACTGGGTCCCGAAGCATTCATCGATAAACAGACTCTGCCTGTTACCGGGACCTACACGGTCTTAGTTAACCCGGGGGCCGCGGCTACGGGAACCACTAACGTAAGGCTTTATGACGCCACTGACAGTATCGGGCCAATCGTCGCCGGAGGATCGCCTGTGACAGTTAACATGGGCACTCCGGGTCAGAATGCTCAGCTCACATTCGAAGGTTCGGCCGGACAAAGGGTCAGTCTGAATTTTAGCAGCGCTGGAATTGCCTACGACGTTTACCTGAAGAAACCGGACGGGACCAGCATCGTCCAAAGATTCATCAACAGTGGTTGGAACGGGGATTTCATCGATGCCTTAACCCTGGATACCACAGGCCCACATACCATTCTGATAGATCCATGGGGTAGCTACACGGGTAGCGTTACCGTAACTCTCTACAATGTACCTGCCGATGTAAGCGCATCGCTGACCATCGGCGGAGCTGGGACGCCGATAGCAATCGCCGCGCCGGGTCAGAATGCCAGCTTTACGTTTGCCGGAACCGCCGGTCAAAAAGTGAGCTTGAACATCACCGGCGTAACAGTTGGATTCAGCACTGCATATCTACGCAAGCCCGATGGCACGGATCTCGCTGTGGCCAATGTGAGCCCACCCAGCGGTTTTGTTGACACTCTGACGCTTCCACTTTCAGGAACGTACTCGATCTTCATCGATCCGGCCGGGAACAATACCGGGAACATGACGCTGACACTTTATGACGCCTCCGACGTAACCAGCACGATTCAGGTTGGCGGAGCACCCGTAACCGCCACGGTTGCCACACCGGGGCAGGCCATACTGCTCACTTTTGATGGCCTCGCCAACCAACAGTTAACGGTTGCTTGGTCCAACAACACCATGGGAAGTCTTTTCTTCAAGCTGTTCCGGCCGGATGGAACTGTGCACACCTCGCTATCAACTGGCGCGAGCAACTATGCTTTTGGTCCACCGCCGTTAACGATTGCGGGAACCTACACCATAGTAATCGATCCCGATTTGGCTGGTACTGGCAGTATCACTGTCAGCTTGACCAGCCCCTAAGCAAACTGCACAACTGTGGAGAAACGAAGATGAGAAAGCGAGTCACGTTTGGCTTCAACCTGATCCTGGCGCTGTACCTGGCGTGCGGACAGCTAATGGCGTTTGCTCGAGATCCTAAAAGGATTGAGTTGCCTCGCCGGGCAGAAAGAATCGCGCCCACGCGATTTGCAAAGCCACCTGCATCCAAAGCAGTTCAGACTCTGGAAAAACCAGAAGGTCAAAGCGCGACTTTGCTTCAGGATGGACGCTGGCTGTTACTGGGTGGCGAGGGCAAGGATGGCCCAGGTGCAAAAGCCGAGATCCAGGACGACCGCTCAGGCACGACAATTGTGTTGGCCACAGAACTTCATAGCGCCCGCGCCTGGCATACCGCCACAATGCTTCCGGACGGCAGAGTCTTGATCCTGGGGGGCATCGGCGGCGATCAATCCGTAATTGAGACGGCTGAACTCTTCGATCCGGAAACGCAGACATTTCAGAAGTTGTCCGTTAAAGGATTGACGGTGCGTGCCTATCATACGGCAACACTAATGACAGACGGCCGTGTGCTTGTAGCCGGCGGCTCGGACCAGAAAGGACGGCTGCTGAATAAACTGGAGCTGTGGGATCCGGAAAATAGAAAAGTAACGGTATTGGACGCGAGATCGCAGTTCCCACGTAAGAAGGCTACTGCACATCTCCGAGCAGACGGCACCGTACTTCTGTCGGGTGGAACAAATTCAGAAGGTGAACCGTTATCTGATGGAGAGATATACGATCCTGAATCTCAAACTGTTATTTGGACTGGCTCGCCTCAAGACCTGCGAGACAATGATGAACTACGGTTGGAGTTCTCCTCGCCCGGTAATGGGGCGATGGACGTGGACCCGAATACGCGCATTGCTCTCCGTTTCTCAACCGGCTTGCAGGTGGAAAGTGTCAGCCCTGAGACAGTCACGCTCCTCGGGCCACATCGCGCAGTAGCTACGAAAGTTGTTCCGGCTGAGCAGGGCATTCTCGCATTCATTACGCCACTGGCTCCGCTCGCCGTCGATAGCTCTTACCACCTAACCATCGACAAAGCGACAGACAAGAAAAACAGGCCACTTCCATACACCACAGTTGGTTTTAAAACCAAGGGAGATGGTTCGATTCCTAATGAGAAAATGTGTGGAACGGCTCCTCAGATCATCGATGGCGATAGCTGGATTCCTGAAGTGAAGCATCTGAAAGGAGACTGGCGCAGCGGACGCCCCGAAGCGCAGGCTGGCTCGCTCCCAGCACTCGAGGCTGCGGCGGGAGAGACCGCCCTTTCAGGCCAGGTACTGGCCCTGAGCGGCAATCCGCTAGCGAATGTGACTTTGCAAATCGGTGACAAAACCACCGTCACCGATCACACGGGCCGCTTCTTGCTTTCTTCTCTACAGTCGGGTCGACACGGCCTTACGATTCACGGCCACTCAGCAAGCAGACCGGGCAAGACCTATGGGACTTTTGACGTCCTGGTTGATATTGCTGCGGGCAAGACTACTGTCTTGAGTTACAAGATCTGGCTTCCGGTGCTTGACGAGCAGAATGCTGTCAGCCTGTCGATTCCCACAAATCGCGAGACCGCCGTAACCACGCCGCGTGTTCCGGGCATGGAGGTGCGCATTCCTGGCGCCGCTGTCTTAAGGATGCCATCCGGGATGCACCACATGGCGGCTCATACAAGACGAGAGCTCACAAAGGTAGCGATTACTCCCATCCCCGTTGATCGTCCTCCTTTCCCGCTGCCGCCCGGTGTGACTGACGGTCTTCTGTACACGCTGCAGCTACACGGCGCCAGAGTCGAAGGACCGAATGGAGAGAAGCGTCCGGGCCTGCGCATCATTTTTCCCAATTACCAGAATCTTCCCGCCGGCGCACGAGTAGACTTCTGGAACTACGATTCATCAGGCGTTGGTTGGTACCTCTACGGCCGAGGCACGGTTACACCGGACAGGCGACAGGTGGTGCCGGATCCAGGGGTTGAGCTGCAAAGTATGTACTGCGTCTCCATCATGGTCCCGTGGGCACAAGGCCCTGGACCCGCAGGGGCACCAGGGAACAATACCTTCGGCGCAGATCCAGTTGATCTGGGAACAGGATTCTTCGTTTACCACAAGACCGATCTAGCGCTGCCAGATGTCATGCCAATCGTGCTGTCACGCACGTACAGACAGATGGACACGCGACCTCGCGGATTTGGCATCGGCATCTCGCATCCTTATGAAATGATCATCGTGGGTGACTCGTCGAGCGTTGGTGATCTGATACTTCCAGACGGTGGCCGCATTCGCTACAACCATGACCCGGCCAGAACTGACGGTGTTTGGGGCGAACACACAGCCACTCCAACAGAGTTTTATAAATCGACACTATCACTAAATAACGGATCATCGATGAGCTGGGACATCAAACTCCGAAACGGCACAGTAATGCACTTCGGGATAACCCCGGGCGTCTTTGGAGTTGGCGGCAATACCTCGCTCGAGTCAATCACCGATCGTTATGGTAACAAAATCACAATCACTGCCAGCAAAATTATCTCGCCAAATGGTCGCTGGGTTGAATTTACTCGAGATCCGAATAATTTCAATTTCATCACACAAGCCAGGGACAACATTGGCCGAACCGTTAGTTACACTTATGACGCAAATTTGCGTCTGTGGAAAGTCACCGATGCCGGCGGAGGAATAACTGAGTATACGTACGACTCGGCCGGCCGCATGACAACTATCAAAGATCCACGCGGTGTTGTTTATCTTACAAACGAGTATGACCCCAGCAGTGGCAGAATCACCCGCCAAACGCTGGCTGACACAGGAGTCTTCCAGTTTGCCTACGTTGTGGGCGGTTCTGGAAATGTTACGCAAACTGATGTCACTGATCCCCGCGGTCACGTGCGGCGCGCGACCTTCAACTCAAGCGGCTACACGCTGACAGACACCCTTGCGCTGGGCCTGCCCGAGCAGCAAACCTACAGCTACGAACGCCAAGCGGGAACCAATTTCATTCTTAGCGTTACGGATCCCCTCAGTCGGAAGACGGCAATGACTTATGATGCGCAAGGGAACATCACCAGCGTCACCAGACTGGCCGACACCCCGGACGCCGTCACAGCGACCATGACTTATGAGCCGATATTTGGCAATCTTGCCAGCCTCACGGATCCTCTCAATCACACGGCTTCGCTGGCTTATGATTCCACTGGCAAACTAATTACCGCTACTGACCCTCTCAACCAGCAAACGACCTTTACCTACAATGCCGCGGGCCAACTGCTTACAGCGACAGATCCCTCGCAGCGCATTGTGCAGTTCACTTATGACTCTGGCGACCTTGTAGCTATTACCGATTCGCTCAATCGGACCGTTACCCGCTACATCGACGCTGCGGGCAGACTAACTCGGACAGCCAACACCTTGGGTGACGCTACGCGTTATGAATATGACAATTTAAATCATCCAACTCGCGGCATAGATCCCTTGCAGGGTGTCACCGCCTCCGCCTACGACCCAAACGGAAACGTTCTTAGCATCACCGACGCGCGCAACAGCGTAACCAGCTACATCTACGACAACATGGACCGCGTGATCACGCGACGTGATCCGCTGCTGCGTGACGAAACCTACGAGTACGACTTAAATGGCAACTTGAAGAAGGTCACAGATCGCAAAGGCCAGATTACCAACTTCACCTATGACGCCCTCGACCGGCGCACTCAGGTTAGCTACGCTGACACCTCAACAACCACTTACAGCTACGATTCGGTCAACCGGCTGACGCAAGTCGTTGATTCGCTTTCAGGAACTATCACCTACGGCTACGACAACCTCGATCGGTTAACGAGCGAAACGACACCGCAGGGCTCGGTCAACTACACATACGATGCCGCCGGCCGCCGCACCAGCATGACTGTGGCTGGCCAGCCTACGGTTAATTACACTTACGACAACGCCAATCGACTAACCCAGATAACGCAAGGCAGCTCGATTGTGACCCTCGCTTATGACGCGATCGGTCGCCGGACCTCGCTCACCTTGCCGAATGGCGTGATTACCGAATACGGCTATGACCTTGCCTCGCAATTGACCAGCCTCACCTACAAACTGGGTCAGACTGTGCTCGGGGATCTCACTTATGAATACGATGCCGCCGGTAGACGGACTCGAATGGGCGGCAGCTTTGCGCGCAGCCTGACCCCACGAGCGCTTGCCTCGGCAACCTACAACGCGTCTAACCAACAATTGACATTTGACAGCCAAACGCTCAGTTATGATCTCAACGGCAATCTGACAAACGATAGCGAAAACACTTATACCTGGGATGCTCGTGACCGATTAGCATCCGTGACCGGTCCGGGTGTGAATGCCACTTTCCAATATGACGCTACCGGCAGCAGAAGCAGCAAGACTATCAACGGCACCACGACAAGTTTCCTTTACGCCGGTGCAAACGTCGTTCAGGAACAATCTTCGCAAACTGGCAATGCAAACGTTCTCAGTGGCGGCATCGATGAAGTTTACACCCGCAGCGATGCAACCGGAACATGGAGCCCGCTGGTTGATGGGTTGGGAAGCCTGCTTTCACTTACCGATGCTTCCGGCGCGTTGCAGACTGAATACAGCTATGGTGCGTTCGGTTCCAGCACCAGCCCCGGGCCTTCGAACAGTAACGTCACCCAGTACACGGGAAGGGAAAACGATGGTACAGGTCTCTATTTCAATCGGGGGCGGTATTATTCGCCTCAACTGCAGCGATTTCTCTCGGAAGACCCCATCGGCATGGCAGGAGGCATCAACCTTTATGCCTATGTTGAGAACAATCCAATAAGCTTTACAGATCCCTTTGGCACAGACAAGATCGACTTGGGATGGCTAATCCTCGCCCATGGCGCCCAGGTTGCTGCCGGCTTCGGTGACAATATCACACGAGGCCTTGCCGACACGGCAGTGATGCTGGCGAATGGCCAAGGAGGTTGTGGTTGTGCAATGCTGCCTCCTGGATGGAGTCCCATCGGCGCATTGAGAGGGTTGACGCCTGGTGGCGCTGCCGTCGATCCCAGTTCAACTGGATACGGCGTCGGGCAAGGCTTAGCCGTGGCCTGGGGCGCGGCTATGGCTGTCGCTGGTGCCGCCGGCATGCCAAGGGGAGGCGGTCCTACCTGGCCTAGGAGCGCAGCTGCGATGGACGACATGTTGGGTATCCAGGGGACGCGTATTCCAGACGGCGCATTCATTGGGCGTAACAAAGTTATGTGGCAAACCTCTGACCACGTGAAGATCACATTCGAACAACATCCTTATCATCCTAACGCTCCGTCTTGGCACCGAGGTCCGCATTATCATCTTTACACCCCAGCAGGGCGACAAAGATATTTGCCCGGCGATCCTCTTCCCTAGAGATCTAGGGTAGTATTCTGAATTGAGGTGAAATGAAGATGAAAGAAATCGCCACCATTAATCTCGTTGATGCGCAGTCCAGGGACAGAGCGTCCGCAATCGTTCGCGCTGCGGCCGGTCAAATATTTATTTGCCTGTCCTCAATGCAAGATGGCGATGTAGAGGTCGCATTTGGACTGGAAGAAGCCGAGGCTCTCTCGAGTGCAATTGAAGAAGCAATAAGGGCAGCGGAAGGTTTCGAGAAAAAGCCGGGAATACCCGGATAAATGGGGTATGCCTAACGCCGATTTCTTTTTGAGTTCATCTGAACACCGAGATGACTGGCGTTGGATTTCAGGGAAAATTCCGGACTCCAAAGGTCATGAGTATCTTTGGATAAAGATACTCACCCGTAATCGGCAGCCTTATGGCCTGGGTGCAAGCGACATAATGAGATTTTAGGTGCTCGGATCTAGCAATCTCGCTAGCCTCACCGATCCGCTGAACCCCACGGCTTCGCTGGCTTATCATTCCGGTGGCAAATTGACTCCCGTTACCGACTCTCTCAACCAGCAAACGTCCTTTCACATACAACACCGCGGGTCAGGTATTGACGGCCACCGACCCACTCAGCGCATGGTGCAATTCACTTACGAATCCGGGGATTTGTTGGCAATCAAGGTTGCCGTACGATTTTAACGGCTTTGAGCCTTCACCGACCCTGCAGGGAGGCCAACGCTGACAACAACAGCTGGTCCAATATCATCGAGTCAGGTTATGAGATTCATCCTTTACCGGTACGCGATACTCTATTTGGGTTTCGGAGTGTGCGTTGTAGCAAGCGGTATTCTGGACAAGGATGCCCGGTGGAAAATATTGATAGATGCCGCGTTGTTTCTATTCAGTCTCACAGGGATGATTCTCTACATGTTCAACCTGAGCGTCAGCTACATGATCGCCGTTTGGAACGTGGTAAGCCTCGCGCTCATCGTGGGACAGTTGGGAGTGAATCTATACGACAGACAAGTAGCATTTTCATCAGCGCCACGGATCCGCTCAGTCGCAAGACAGCGATGGCCTATGACGCTGAAGGTAACGTGACGAGCGTCACCCGGCTTGCGGACACCCCGAATGCCGTCACGGCGACGATGACCTATGAACCGGTCTTTGGCAATCTCGCCAGCGTCACTGACCCGCTGAATCACACAGCTTCATTTGACTACGATTCCAATGGCAAATTAATTACAGTCACCGACTCTCTCAACCAACAAACGACCTTTACCTACAACGCCGCGGGCCAGGTCTTGACCGCCGAAGATCCGCTCGAGCACACGGTGCAATTCACTTACGACTCGGGCGATCTGGTTGCGATCACCGACGTGCTTAACCGTACCGTTACACGATACATCGACGCCGCCGGAAGACTTGCGCGCACAAGCAACCCCCTGGGAGAGACAACGTGTTATGAGTATGACAGCCTGAATCAACCCACTCGTGGGATAGATCCATTGCAGGGTGTCACGGCGTTTGCTTACGACCCGAATGGAAACATTCTGAGTATCACCGATGCGCGCAACAGCGTCACCAGCTACATCTATGACAATATGGACCGTGTCATCACACGGCGCGATCCTTTACTCCATGACGACACTTACGAGTACGATCTCAACGGCAACCTGAAAAGGGCTACAGTTCGCAAGGGTCAGATCACAAACTTCACTTATGATGCGCTGGACCGCTTAATTCAGGTTACATACGCCGACACTTCCACGATTACTTACACGTACGATTCAGTCAACCAGCTCACGCAGGTTGTTGACTCGCTCTCCGGGACAATTACTTACGGTTACGACAACCTCGATCGTTTGGGCGGTACCACCTCGCAGGGCTCGCTCAGCTATACCTATGACAATGCCGGCCGGCGCACCAGCATGACTGTCGCAGGACAGCCCACGGTAAACTACACGTACGACAATGGCAGTCGCCTAACGCAGATTACGCAGGGCAGTTCAACCGTCTCCATTGCCTATGATGCAATTGGCCGGCGCACGTCATTGTCACTCCCCAACGGCGTGGTCACCGAATACGGCTATGACCTCGCCTCTCATCTGACGAGCCTGACGTACAAGAGCGGTCAGACCGTGCTTGGCGATCTCACGTATGAATACGATGCAAGCGGGAGACGCACGCGAATGGGTGGTAGTTTCGCGCGCAGCCTCACGCCACAAACGCTTGCATCGGCCACCTATAACGCGGCGAATCAACAACTGACATTCGGCAGTCAGACACTCAGCTACGACCTCAACGGCAATCTGACAAACGATGGCGCGAACAGTTACACGTGGGATGCTCGCAACCGATTAGTGTCAATGACTGGTCCAGGTGTCAATGCCACCTTCCAATACGACGCGGCGGGTGGATGATGCGATTTCGCCAGAAGGTTACTTCGTCGACAATCGCTGGATCAAACAACGAGATTTCGATCAGCGATTCATCTAATGGTTGGAGTCTGTCTGCAAAGCGGCATCCCTCTACTGCTATGACCAACGCAAGTGAGGCAGCACCGTCATAATTGTGTACTCATGCTGTCTTGTTTGTGTTCTCAAACAAGTGAGACGACACCGCAAGGCAGCGTTAGCAACTCGTACGACACCTCCGGCCGGCGCACCTACTGTTGCAGGACAGCCCACGGTTAACTACACGTATTACAACGCCAATCGATTGACCCAGATCACGCAACGCAGCATCGATTGTGATGCTAGCCTATGATGCGATTGGTCGTCGCACTTCGTTGACTCTTCCGACTGGCGTGGTCACCGAATACGGATACGACCTCGCCTCTCATCTGACGACCCTGACCTAGCAGGCTGCTGAAAAACTAAACTTTCTCCGCACAGAATGATCATGGTCAATTATAATATGGTCCAACATCAACGATGGAGGAGCATGATGCGGGGAGACGATCTTCAGCAAGCAGGAATGTACAGTTACCTCTCGCCAGAGCAACGGGTGCCGCAGGATGATCCGCTGCGTGCGATCCGCAAGCTTTCGGATGCCGTGTTTGTACAACTGTCGCCGCAGTTCGATAAGCTTTATGCGCGGCTGGGCCGGCCCTCGATCGCGCCGGAGAAGTTGTTGCGAGCGCTGTTGCTGCAAGTGCTCTATAGCGTGCGCAGTGAGCGATTGCTGATGGAAGAGCTGAATTACAACATGCTCTTTCGCTGGTTCGTCGGCCTGAACATGGACGACCGTGTCTGGGATGCGACCACCTTCACGAAGAATCGTGAGCGGCTGCTGCGCGGCGACATTGCCGAACAGTTCTTCGGGGCGGTGTTGGAGCAGGCGCGCGGCTATGAACTGCTGAGTGATGAGCACTTCACGGTTGATGGCACTTTGCTGGAAGCGGCGGCCAGTCTGAAGAGCTTCAAGCCGAAGGAGAAGCAAGACGACCCGCCGCCAGACGATCCCGGTAATCCGACAGTAAACTTTCACGGCCAGAAGCGGTCGAACAAAACTCATCAATCTACTACTGATCCGGATTCGATGTTGTGCCGCAAAGGCAAGGGCAAAGAGGCGAAGCTGGGTTACGCCGGCCATCTGTTGATGGAGAACCGCAATGGCTTGGCGGTCTCTGCTTGCGCGACGCTGGCGACCGGCACGGCGGAGCGCGACGCGGGCCTGGCCTTCGCGGAAGAGATCAGCGGCGAAGGTAGAGTAACCATGGGTGGCGACAAGAACTATGACACGCATGATTTCGTCAAGGACTTGCGCGAACTGCAGGTGACACCGCACGTGGCCCAGAACAACACCAATCGCAAGTCGGCCATCGATGGACGGACGACGCGCCACGAGGGTTATCAAGTCAGTCAACAGAAGCGCAAACGGATTGAAGAGATTTTCGGCTGGCTGAAGTCGGTCGTCTGCTGCGCAAGCTGCGCCATCGCGGCACCGCACGGGTGAACTGGATCTTCATCTTCGCGACTGCCGCTTATAACCTGGTCAGAATGAGGAAGCTGGTAACGGTGTAGGGAGTAGTGTGTCTGGTGGCCCGAAAAGGCCGCCACGCAAAGTAACAACCGATCAAAATCGCATCGCATGGTCATCTAAACTTCGCAGTTACAACGCAGATCGCACGAAAATGATTACGCCGAAGATGAAACTGCTCCCAATCACCGGTTTTTCAGCAGCCTGCTAGAAGAGCGGTCACACCGTGCTTGGCGATCTCACGTATGAATATGATGCAAACGGGGACGCATGCGAATGAGTGGTAGTTTCGCGCCCAGACGCAAACAAGTAGCGAATCCATTCTTGTCACCTTACTGCGCCCCGGACACCCGAGCACTGATGGCAGAAAGAAATACGGGATTTCTTTCGGTTCGGGCTACTCATCAACCACTTCGGCTGACCGAAGCTTAGGGATATATGGGCCTCGGACGTGAAGAATCGTTACTTCCTTTTTCTCCACGATAAATAGAATCCGATAGCGTTGAACTATCAGCTGCCGGATAGGAACATCTAGGTCCTCGCTCTCCGGCGCAAGGGGACAGGTCAGGGGTAGTGAGGTCAGTCGGGTTTGAATGGCGTGGCGGAGTTGGCGGAGCCATGCTTTGGCTTTTTCTGGTCCCCAAACCCGACTGCCCCATTGGTAAGACGATGTGATATCTGATTCTGCGTCAGGGTGGAACCGAACACTGTACTTTTTCATTAGTCTTCGCTTGGAATGTTATTCTTGGCGAAGAAGTCTGCGAAAAACTGCTCTGCCGTTCGGCCTTTCTTTTGCCTCAGCGTTTCCAGCCGCTGCCGCAATACTGCCAGAGTTTCTGCTCGTTCCTTAAGTTCGAGCAACTCCTGATAGCTCTCAGCGTCCTGCACGACCACGGCAGCTTTGCCATTGATGGTAAGAACCACCGGCTCTCCAGTTTTCTTCATCTGGCGCATGACCTTGTTGCTGTCGCGCTTAAACGTTGAGAGGCTCATTATGTCCCGTGCAAGCTTCATGGTAATACCTAGCATAGATAAATTTGCATCTAATTTTACTAGACATTCAGTCTAGGGAATTGCAATAAGCCTGTCAAGGGGCTTACGCCGGGGCAACCCTTGGCTAGCTACCGTTGCTCTGAAACTTAAAGCCACAATTCTAATTTCTTGTGAGATCCTCACAACAACGATTACAAATAACGGAAGAAAAGGAGTTGATTGCGCGGGCGATCCATGAACTAAGTTCCCGTCTGTCATCCTCGAGGCGCGCATATGCTGCGCGGCCTTCAGTTAAGAGGTAGATGATCAAGTGCCCTGCGCCGGGCGAAAGATAGTGTGCGATGTCTTTGAGCGCCGCGACCTGAGGCACCAAGGAGCTGAAAACTCTGCGTTAAAGAACAGAGCGCGCTCGAGCCTAACGAGCTTCAAGACATCGGAAAGCACCTCCATCCTGGCAACACTCAAGAACCGGCCTTTAGACCAAGAATACGGGACGATCAGTGAAAACCTACGGGAGTAGACCTTGGTACTCGTTGAGGATGTTTCAAGCGGGTCGTCGGGAATCGGCGGAAATCCGCTGACCACGGCTGACGTTAAGGCACTGGCAGCGGGCAAGTGAGTTTCACTAATCAGTGACTAGCCTCATGCAAAAGGGCATTTTTTTATACTGTGCCCTTTTGCTTTCCAAACGTGCGTAATGAACAAAGAAGCCGGCGCCTCCAACTAGCGCCAGCTTCTAGTCTGTTCCACGTTGGACCAGCAGACGCTCGTCCGCTGCCCCGCAAGGGTTAGGAACTATGCGTTTGCAGCGGCCGACGCTGCCTTATCCAATATCTTTACAGCCCGGCCTGCATCAGCGACGCCGAAGATTATGACCGGCGAATTGGTTGTTGGCTCGATGCCGCTATAGGCATAGTTGATGTTAATATCCGCTTCACCCAGTTGTGAAGCCGCACGTGCTAATTCGCCCGGCCGGTTTGGAAGTTTAACTTGAGCAACCTCCGCTTCTTTGTGCTTGAGCTTTTGGCTGTCCAGAACCGATTTGGCTTTGGTTGGATTGTCAACCACGAAACGGACCAGGCTCTCGTCCTCCCACGGGATTGATTGGAAGGCCAGAATGTTTACGTTACTATCAGCCAGCGCTCGGCAGACCTTTGCCAGAGCGCCCGGCTCATCGTCCATGCGAACAGAAAACTCTTTTGCTTTGGGCATAAATTAACCTCCTTAGTGTTGGAGGTTCCGGGGGGACACTCCTGCGTCCCGGCGAAACCATAGAACTGTCGGTTTCGATTTGCGTAGTTGTGATCATATGACCCTGGTCATCGATGTTTCAAGACACTTAGGCAAGAAAAAACAGCCGCAATAGAAAGACAAAACAAGTGCAGTCCCGGGCGCTTGTTTGCAAACCTCAGTTTATAAGGGTCTATCATCGGCGCTTACTCTATGATTTCAGTTGCAGAGGCTATCCGGATTGTATTGGCAAACACGCTACCGCTTTCGCCAGAAAGTGTGCGGCTTGACAGCTTGATGGGACGCATTCTGGCGCAAGATATCATCGCCGACTCAGATCTCCCGCCTTTCGATCGCTCCCAGATGGATGGTTATGCCGTTCGTGCCGCCGATGTAAAGCAGGCACCTACCAGTTTGCGCGTCGTGGGTGAATCGGCTGCTGGGAGAGGTTGGCACCAAGAGCTGCATGCAGGCGAGGCTGTGCGGATCATGACCGGGGCCCCAGTTCCCTCGGGCGCTGACAGTGTTCAGCAGGTTGAGCTGACGCGTGAGGTGGAAGATGGCTCCAAGGTTGAGATTTCGGAGCCGGTTGAACCGGGGCGTTCGATTGTGCGGCGTGGCGCTGAGATTAAGGAAGGTGAGAAGGTTCTGCCGGCTGGCGAACGAATAAATGCTGGCATGATGGCGGTGCTTGCATCATTTGGATATGCGCGTGTCAAAGTCGCAGAGCAACCGCGCGTCGCCGTACTCGCCACAGGCAGTGAACTCGTCGCCGTGGACCAGCAACCATCTCGCGATCAAATTCGCGACTCTAACAATCACTCCCTCGCGGCATATGCATTATTAGCCGGGGCCCTTGTGGAGCGATTACCGCTTGCCGGGGACGATACAAGCTTGCTTAAACGCCAGATAGGGGATGCGGCCGAGCGATTTGACGTAGTTATCACATCGGGCGGCGTCTCGATGGGCGTTTACGATTTCACCAAGACAGCCTTGAGAGAGCTTGGCGCTGAAATCTTCTTTGAGCGGGTCAGCTTACGTCCCGGCAAACCGACTGTGTTTGGAAGGTTGCCCACCGGGGCGCTCGTGTTTGGCCTGCCCGGTAATCCAGTTTCAGTCGCGGTTACCTTTAATCTATTCGCGCGCACTGCACTACTGGCCATGCAGAACGCCCGAGAACCGATGCTGAAAGAAGCGTGGGCAATGCTGGGTAACCTGGCCAAGGGTTCTCTGGATCGGGAAAGTTATTTGCCGGCGCGCTTGAGCACAAATGACAGTGGTCAACTCATAGCCGAATCCTTGAGATGGGGAGGCTCGTCAGATTTTGTCGCTTTCGCCGGTGCCACTGCCCTGATCATCGTGCCCGCAGGCGTAAAGATGATGGAAGCAAATTCCATCGTGAGGATAGTAAATTTACCTCACAGCTAGTTTTCGCAGAATGCCCAGGATTTCATCGCGTTGTTGAAGCCGCACCAAATGCAGGTCGACTAGCTGGATGGGTCAATAAGACAAGCCAAAATATCTGATTCGGCGCTTTCATTTCTAAATCCTCACTCCGTAGTCAGTGGAATATTTTTAGACTTCGATCACAACAAGAGAGCGGCGCCGTTCGGAGGAGCGGAGAGTTTCTTGACGTGTGGTTGTCAACATGAATACCGCTCCTCCGAACGGCGCGGGGGATTAGATGAACTCGGGCTATAAACATTTCACCCCTCCCGGGGTGAAAACCTGAGCCACATGGTTTTGTTCATCGGCGTTAGGACTTAAAAGAACTTGAGCTAAAGATACGACAAATCTGCGAAATCTGTGGACGCTAAGCCTCAACGATGGGCGCAACCTTCTCCGATAGCGCCCGGAATCCTGCAAAGCCGGGCAACTTCCTAATGCGGCTTGCTACAGTTCTCTCGAAAAACTCCAGACCGGATGGACCGCGGAATAGTGTAGCGATCACGTAATGAGTCTCGCGCGCTGGTTTGGCCCCCTGGCCTACCGGCGTCCAAAACTTCCTGATAATAAATTGTGCCAGATCGCGCGAGAACTTGGCCTGACTCAGTTTCAGCCGCGCAATACTCCAATAGAAATTTGAATGAATCGACTCTTCCTGCATGATTCCGGTCAGGAGGTTTGTGAGTACTGGGTGGGCCGCAAGTTGCGATAGACGCCGGTATCCTTGCAGCGTTGTGATTTCATTGATTGCCCCCCAGACCATGTGAGCGGCGTGAAAGTAACGGCCAAACGGTCGTACAGCGTAGTCCAGAAGGTAGGCTTCGACCGAATACCGCCACGGTATGCGACCTTTTGCTTCGGCCTGCCATCTTTTGCTCGTTGGAATCCCGGCCTCTTCAAGAAACCGGTTCAGCAGCTCCGCATGTTGAATTTCCTCGACACTCCACCGCTCCATAAACTTCCGGATGACCGGATCCTTGCCCGTCGGCGTGCGTAGGAGTTCTTTGTAATAAATGTCGGTAAAGAACTCGACATCGCGCATGTAAAATAGGACCGGGACGAAAGCCGGGTTGATCTGGTGATTCCTCACCTCCTTCCAGGGAATACTATCGACGAATTCCTTAGACACAGCGCGTGGTTGGCGCTCATACCACTGCAAAACATCCTGATCTGTTTCGAACAAGGGGAACCTCCAATGGGCCAGTCGCCCTTACTTCCATACCAATTATTTACGATGACAGCCCTATGACCGGATTTTGTGTGAGAGACTATTCTGATATGCTGGCAAAAGGCAATAATTGGATGAAACAGCTCACCCACATGGATGAAGAAGGCCATCTAAAGATGGTTGATACCAGCGAAAAGGCGATTACCACGCGCCGCGCGGTGGCCTCAGGGCGCGTCAGCATGTCAATGGAGACGGTCAAGGCAATACGCGAACATCGCACGCCCAAGGGTGATCCACTTGAAGCCGCTCGCCTTGCTGGCATCATGGCCGCCAAACGAACAGCGGAGCTCATTCCGCTTTGTCATCCCCTGCCGCTAACACATATTGACGTTGTAGCCAGTCTGGAAGATAACGGCGTCTATTTGCGATCCGAGGTGGCGGCCAACGCGCAAACAGGAGTTGAGATGGAAGCGCTGATGGCGATCTCGCTTTCCGCACTAACTATCTACGACATGTGCAAAGCTTTGGACAAGGGAATCACGATCTCCGATATTCGCCTCGAGAGCAAGTCTGGCGGAAAGAGCGGCGACTACCTCCGCCCGAGGTGAGGCAACCTGGTTACCACATTCTGAACGGAACATGGAATGAGCATTTTGCGTTTAAGTGAACGGAACTTTCCATTTTGCGGGCGTTTGCCCTAAGATTCGCAACTATAGAGCCGGCGGAGAGTAAAAGATGAAAGTAATGATTTCCCGTGAAGCGCGACCGCAGGCCGCAACGCTACTGGCCGCTGCAGTTATTTCCATTGTCCTTTGGTTCATCCCGTTCGCCGAACTCCTGATGTATCCATTTCGCATCTTCGTTACCTTTATCCATGAAGGCGGCCACGCTTTGGCGGCTCTGCTGACCGGAAACTCAGTGCACAGTTTGAGTGTGGCGATGAATGCAAGCGGCGAGACTTACACCACGCAGGGCGGGCTAGTCTCACAGGTATTTGTGGCGAGCGCTGGCTATGTAAGTTCCATGCTTTTCGGCGCTTTGCTGCTGGTGTTGATCCGCAAGGCGATTGCTGCGCGTATCGTGTTGCTTGGGTCGGCGGGATTGATTTTTGCGCTGACCGTAAGCTACGGTCTGTTGAAACCGCTCCTCTCGTGGGGCGCGCTCTCTGGTATCCCCTTCACTCTCGCGGCAGGAACGCTACTCACTGTCGGCCTGATAGGATTGGCAAAGTTTGCGAGTGCGCGGGTGGCAACATTCTTGGTTAGCTTCCTGGCCGTGCAGTGTGTTTTGAACGCACTTCTTGATCTAAAAACGGTCCTTTTTCTTTCCTCGCCGTTTGCTCCCAGTGTCCCAACTGATGCATTGAACATGGCGAACGCCACCGGTATTCCGGCGATAATCTGGGCCTTCGTCTGGATCGCAATAGCTCTGCTGATCCTGCTTGTCACGATGCGGCTTTACATCGTTAGCCGCGACGCAGCGAGCCAACCAGATCTTCCCTTTGAAGAAGCAAGAGAAGCTTAGGCCGGAATAGACAGCACGACACAGGAGCAGGAGGCGGTCTCAAAAACGGTGTTTATAGCGGACTGTAAAACTCCTTCCGGGACCGTCGATGCCCCACCCTGGGGCACGGTAGTTTTTGTCGGTAAGATTCTCGAAATCAAGCGATACTTCGTGTTTCTCGTCAAATTTGAATCCCGCACGTAGATTGATAAGTCCATATCCAGGAACGTAACTAAACAGTGGCAACTGCTGGAAGTTGCCCAGTATTCGATTTTGCACTTGAGCCAGGGTTTCACCAGTGGCGATGAGTATTCCGCCGGCCGATCCGCATTGACCATTGGCTCCCGCGGTTGTCAGACCGCGCACGCAGGCGCCTCTGCGGAAGAAGTTTTGGATGTTCTGACGCGAACGCGACGCCCCAGTCCGCCTATCCGCAAGATCTAGTGTCGACAGCCGATCCTGGCGATCAGCAAGCGACGAGTACATCTCCACCCAGTAGCGTTTGCGTGGTGGCTGATAGCGCAGGCGGAAGAAAGCCATCTGCGGCGGCAATCCTCCACCGCCAAGATTAGGCGGTTCGCCGCTCCCACTAACTTCGGCACGAACATAAGAGTAGTTGGCGCCAATAAACCACGCCCGAGTTAAACGTAAGTCGGCCTCATACTCCAGACCCTTCAAGCGCGTTCCACCAAAGTTCGCCTGAACCAGCACTGGGGACGTGGATAGCGGAACAAAAACTGCGCCATTGGCATTTTGGTGTTCGATCGTTTGGCTGCCAAGGCGCAGCCCAACCGCCCCTTGAGGAAGAATCATGGTCTGGCGCACGATGGTATTGCCGTAATCGATGACGAAGCCAGTAAGCTCAGTATCGAAGCGGCTGCGATGGAAACGCAGACTGAGATCAAAGTTGTTGCTCGTCTCTGATGTGAGCGAACCTACGGCAACGCCAGTTGAGACCGCATCCTCGTCAGCGGTTGAACCTACCGTTGCGCCCAGGTGGGCCACCTCGCTGGCCGAGACCTGAAAGCCAACACCGACTAGACCTACAGACCCGAGGCTCGTTACGTTGGGGGCCCGGAATCCACGACTGTAATTGATGGCCAGGTTGAATCCGTCAAGAATTGTCGCCACTGCACCGACGCGTCCGGAAAAATCCCCCACGCGTAATGAGTCATCCGGAACGAGAGGCTCACCGCCCACAAACGGACTATTTGAGGCGCGTGAGCGATACGACGCAACGTTGTAGCGAAGGGCTCCGCTAAGCCGCAGGTGCTGCGGAATAAGTTCAAACGAGTCCTGCACAAATAATCCCGCCAATATGTAACGTGCGCCATTTGGCACACGTGGCCGCGTTATCTCCGCGGCACCGGTCGCAGGATCTAAGGTGTACGAGGGGGCACTCACGTGATCTCGATAGATATCGCCCCCAAGCAGGAAGTTATTACGCCGCCACAACTGTTTATCGAAATAGAAGCTGAAGCCGACGGAAGTTGTCCGCTCTTTGTCATGCGTGATTCCCGCGAACGGATTACCCTGCCCTCCCTGATTGACGCGCTCTTCACGTTGACTGTTGTAGGAGAAGGTGGCGGAAAAGTTGTCGAACAAACCGAAGCCCTGTCTAAAGTAACGGAGGTAGCCAAAGTCAAGCATCAGGTTTCGCAGGGCTGCTATTAAATTGCCGTCACCTCCAAGGAGCTGATCATAACGCTTGCCGCCATCCTGCTGGCTACGCTGATATCGAAAGCTTAACTGCTGATGAGTCGCCGGCGCATATGTTAAGTGCATTGCAGCGCCATATTGCGTGAATGCCGTATCTGGTAACCTCGTATCACCGGTGATGTCTGACGGCAATCCGAGAAAGCGCGTGATAGCTGAGTGGCTATCAATTCCCTGGCCCGATCGCAGCGTATTTATCCGTCGACCAATGAGATTGACGAGAATGCCGAACCGCTTTGTCCCGTATGTGACGAGCGCATTACCACCGTACGAGTAATCGGCGCTCGTGAAGATTGTGTTCAATTCTCCATGCCATGCCGGCTCGGCAAAGCCAAACTCGGGCTGACGGGAGACGATTTGGGCGGTGCCGCCGAGTCCATCGGAACCGTATTGCGCCGTGTTAGGGGCGCGCTGTATTTCTACTGCTCGCAGCGAAGTAGGATCAATGAGATTGAAAAAGGTGTTAATGCCTCCGCGCTGCGTTGAGTTGGTGTACCTGACACCGTCAATATAGACGCCCACTTCTGTTAGACCACGCACGAGCACCGCGCCTATGGTGGGACTGGTCCGTTGAAGGGAGGCACCGACCTCCTCTTCGGCGACTTGCGCGAGGACAGCCGTCGTTCGCTGGCGGATTGCGTCCTCAGATACGATATTTACCTGCTGAGGCACCTTCTGCTTGTCTTCGGCCAATCCCGTCTCCGCCGTTACCGTTACCTGCTCACCGAGTGGATTTACTTCCAGAGTGATTTCTACTGCCGTCACCTCGTCCTCGGTTACCCTCACCACTTCTCGCCCATCACTGAAGTCAGATCGAGAAGCCAGAAGCACATAGGAGCCCGGCGAAATATTTGATAATTCGAAGCGACCTTGATTGTCAGTTTTGGTCCTTCCGAAAACCAGTTGCTGAGCGTTTTGCAGTGTCACGTCGGCGTCAATGACATTTGCGCCGGCCGGGTCTTTCACAGTTCCGCTTATGCCGCCACTGCCTTGCTGAGCCAACGAGAGAGCTGGTTTCCCAAGCTGCAGCACGGCCAAAAGCAGAGCGACGGTCGAGATCCGAATAACTGCGCTCCGAAGTGTCATCGCGAACGTGATTTCCCTGCTGGGACCGGCCCTTTCACCGATTTAGAATCCCCTTGCCTATCGCTTGGAATAGTATTCAAGCCCCCTTGAGAAATACTTGAGTCTTCCTTGAGACAAGGTACTGGAGAATCTCAAAAACCGTATTTTTTGAGCAAAAACCGTTTTTGTCCGGGCATCAGGCCAATCAGCTCAGGGCCTTTAGCCGCGATTGTTGGGCAAGCGCCTCCGACTGTCAAATATTTGCCCCGGCACATGGCTATGGAGGTTTACGCCGAAACCTTGCTGTCGTCTGTTTGTGATCCTAGCCTACAAAAACCATCAGTTTGGCTTTGCCACAATTGAAAGACGGCAACCACAACTGATCGGGCCGTTTCGTTTCTCGGAGTAAATTCAGGTATTATTCGAAGTTTGCAAAAGGACACAGAATCAAATCTGTGTGGCCCGGCGCAACTTTTAAGATGCCTGAAGAAGCAATAGAAGTCCGCGGAGCGCGAGTAAACAATCTCAAGAATATCTCGTTCTCGATTCCCATCAATCAGATGACGGTGGTCACCGGCGTCAGCGGTTCAGGCAAGTCGTCGCTTGCCTTCGACACCGTCTACGCTGAAGGTCAGCGACGTTATGTTGAATCGTTATCAGCGTACGCCCGCCAGTTTCTCGAACGCATGGATAAACCTGACGTTGACGAGGTCCGCGGGATCGCTCCGGCAATCGCAATCCGCCAGAAGAATTCCACGCGCAATCCTCGTTCAACGGTAGGTACACAAACTGAAGTCTATGACTACCTGCGCCTGCTTTACGCGCGGGTGGGCACTACTTTTTGCAGAGTATGCGCCCGCGAAGTATATCGAGATTCGCCTGAGTCGGTTGCCGACGAGGTATTGAACCAACTTACAGACGGCAGCCGTTTTTATGTTCTGTTCCCTGCCGTAGCCGGCTTAGCGGAAAACCGCCGTAATGGTGAAGCCAGTCCTAACGGTCGAAAAGAAAGAGGGCGTGGGAAATCAGGCCCCTCCCGGCGACGCGTTTTGTCATCTCCCCGTCAGGTTGTTACTGCGCATGTGATGAGCCTCATGCAACGAGGTTTTACTCGACTCTATTCCGCAGGTGAAACCATTGAGCTCGCCAGCCCTGATGACTACACGCGTGAGGATTTTGACAATGTCTTTGTCATGGTAGACCGGTTGGTTGCCCGGCCCGATGTGCGCCAGCGGCTAGTGGATTCCCTCGAGATCTGCTTCCAGGAAGGCCACGGCACGGCGCTGATTGAGACAGCCGAGGCTGTGCCAAGACGCTTCAGGTTTTCAGAACGGTTTGAATGTAAGTATGACGGCACGGTATATGCCCAGCCGGAGCCGCGTCTGTTTAGTTTCAATAATCCCTATGGCGCTTGCCCGACTTGTCAGGGTTTCGGTAACACCATAGGCCTCGATCTGGATCTTGTCATTCCCAACCCCGGTTTAAGCCTGGGCGAAGGTGCGATTGAGCCTTGGACAAAGCCTCAGCATGAGTGGGCCATGGATGAACTGCGGCAGTTTTGCAAGTCGGAAGGCATTTCGCTCAACGTTCCGTTTAACCAACTCTCACGCGCAGAGCAGCGTGCTGTCGTAGCCGGAAAAGGCGATTGGACCGGCGTACGAGGATTCTTTAATTGGCTGGAGACAAAGAAGTACAAGCTGCATGTTCGTGTTTTCCTTTCGAAGTATCGCGGTTACACACTCTGCCCTGATTGTGGCGGAGGACGGCTCAGGCAGGAAGCACGGGACGTTAAGATCAGTGGTCGCACTCTGCCGGAAGTTTGTTCATTTTCGATTCGAGATGCCGCTTTGTTCTTCGATTCGTTGGAACTTTCAACCGAGCAGGCAGCGATTGCTGAACGAATTCTTTTCGAGATTCGACGGCGCTTGCGTTTCCTGGTTGATGTGGGTCTCGATTACCTGACACTGGAGCGCCTGGCATCAACGCTGTCGGGCGGCGAAGCCCAGCGCATCCAACTGGCTACCAATCTCGGCTCATCATTAGTGGGAGCGTTATACGTCCTGGATGAACCCTCGATAGGGCTGCATCCGCGCGACAATGACAGATTAATCCGGCTGTTACATAACTTGCGCGACATCGGTAACACCGTGCTGGTCGTCGAGCATGATGCAGAAATGATGCATGCCGCGGATCACATTCTGGACATTGGCCCGGCGGCAGGTGAACTCGGCGGCCGTGTCATTTATGAGGGCGACTTTCCTGGTCTACTTAGAAACGATTCTTCGCTTACTGCTCGCTACCTTCGTGGTGAAGCTGAGATTAAGGGACCCAAACAGCGGCGGCCGCCGCAAAAAAGGCGCCTCACGCTAACCGGCGCGAGTGAACATAATCTTAAGTCGATCGATGTGGAGTTGCCGCTTGACATGCTGGTGTGCATCACCGGCGTGAGTGGTTCGGGCAAATCGACATTGATTCACGATTGCATCTACGCCGGGCTCAAAAAAGAACGCGGTGATTGGCAGGGGCACGTTGGCGCATTTCAAAAGCTGGAAGGCGGACACTTCGTCGACGACGTCATTCTTGTTGACCAATCTCCCATTGGGCGAACTCCGCGTTCTAACCCAGTGACCTATATCAAAGTTTACGATGCTATCAGAGAAGTCTTTGCGTCCACACGCGAAGCGCAAGCGCGTGGTTTCGATCCATCGCACTTCTCCTTTAACCTCCCCGGTGGCCGCTGCGAAGTCTGTCAGGGTGACGGCCTGGTTACAGTCGAGATGCAATTTCTGGCTGACGTCGAACTGGTTTGCGAAGAATGTAAAGGAACTCGGTTTAAGCAACAAATCCTGGATGTGCGCTATCGCGGCAAGAATGTGCATGAGGTTCTGAGTATGACGGTGCGCGAGGCCATCAGTTTTTTTCGCGAGGTATCGAAGATTGCTAACCGCTTACGGGTGCTGGAGGAGGTTGGCCTCGGCTATCTGCGCCTGGGGCAGTCAGCGACGACCCTATCAGGCGGTGAGGCTCAACGAATCAAGCTCGCGGCCCAACTTTCTAAACGTACGGGAGCAAAAACTCTCTACATCTTCGACGAACCGACAACCGGTCTGCATTTCGATGATATCAACAAACTGTTGGCGGCATTTCGCGCCTTGCTCGAAGCGGGCGGTTCGTTGATGGTAATCGAGCATAACCTCGATGTGATCAAGACAGCCGACTACATAATCGACCTGGGACCAGAGGGTGGCGACGGCGGCGGGCATGTAGTAGCGACGGGCACGCCTCAGGAGATCGCCACCTTCGCGACGTCCTACACCGGCCGTTTTCTGAAAGACTATCTGGCCAAATCGAATGGGCACGCGGCGGACGGATGAGTGATTGGTGATGAGTGATGAGTGACAGTGGTGAGTGATAAGTCATGAGTGATAAGTGATAAGTGAATCTGCAATCGTAAACTCGCAATCCTTAAACTGTTAAGCTATAGTTTTATCTAAAGCGCAAAGACCAAAGTCCAAAGCCCAAAGACAACATCAAAAAGCCCATGAGTCTCAAACAACAGCTCATCACTGACCTCACGGCCTCCATGAAGGCGAAAGAGGTGTTGCGCACTTCGACGCTGCGCATGGTGAAAGCTGCGCTGGTTAACCGGGAGATTGAAAAGGGGGGGGAACTCGACGATGAAGAGATGCAGAAATTGCTCCGCTCACTGGTGAAGCAGCGGCGAGATTCTGTGGAGCAATACGAGAAGGGTGGACGTAAGGATCTGGCCGATAAAGAGCAGGCGGAAATTGCAATTATTGAATCCTATCTTCCTCAGGCAGCCTCACGCACAACCATTGAGGCCGCAGTGGACGCCGCCATCACCGCCACGGGTGCTACGTCGATGAAAGATATGGGCCGTGTGATGAAGGCAGCGCAAACTACCCTTGCCAGCCAGAACGCCGATGGAAAGACGGTTAGCGAGATAGTAAAAGCTAGACTCGGCGGTTGAAATCGTTCTGGAAGCCGTCTGAACAGTAGCCGTGGAGGGATTACTGACTCGAAAATGTTCAAGAGCGTGGGAGGCGTCCCCTGGTTATTCTGCCAACCCTGCGATCACCTCTAAGGATCAACTCACAAGCCCGGAAAGCGTATTCCTCAAACAGTTCAAGCCTGGAAGAAATGATTACCCAGCCATTCCTTCCCGAACGCCACAGGTTGCGCCGGGGAAGCTCGGGAAACTCCTTACTCAAGCTCTCGATCTGATCGACAGTCGTGTAGACCCACATGCCGTTGGTTGCAGGTTGCTTTGCGCTGTCTCTCAACGAGCAAACTAGTCTTTCATCAAGATAGATGTGGGTGAAGCCGAACATCTGTTTGACAGTGGGCCGCACTGGAAGCAACTCTTCCAGAACAAATGGGAAAGGCATTCGCCTTCTCGTAAGATCACTGGCCTTCATTATCGTAGCTTTTACCTCATTCACCCACTCACCTCCTGCCGCCTGCTCCTGCCTTCCCGCCTCCTGTCTTCGCGCGGCTGTACTACTATCGAAGGCGTTGTTAACAAACTGTCTTTTTAAGCCATGTTCCTATGACTTTACCCATGCCAGTGGACTGCTCCTTGAAGCCCACCTTCAGATAGAAATTTACAGAATCATCAGTAAAAAGATAAACATGCTGTCCGCCAAGTTCAAGCTCCAGCATCTCCATCCGCCACAAGCTAACAGCATGCGTTACCGGGCGTCTGAAAGCTCACTGTCGCTTGCTGGCTCGACCAATGAAGAAGCCGGCTCCGAACATCATCAGCAAGAGGAAAAAGACTGGGATGAGCATGATAATATTGTCCCAAAGCTCCTGCAGCATCTAACAACCTCCTTCACTTCCAATTGAATTGACTGACTCGACTTCTGATTCGGTAATTGGCGCGGCAGTCTCGAACACTCCACCAGTTTTCTCCATCGTAAAGAGCGGCGTGCCAAACAGATGATGTGGGCCCTCCGAGGTTCTTCTGAAACCAAATTTCTCATAAAGGCAGATAGCGGGGTGAAGGAACGGGGTAGTACTTAAGAACAGCCGCTGGAATCCTCGTTCCTCGGCAAACCGTTCGACGTGCTGCAATAAACATTCTCCTATTCTCTGCCCTCTGGCTCCAGGAACAATACCCATACCTCGAATGTATAGGTCCTTATCTTTCGCAACTGCGGATATCGTGCCAACGACCGCGTCATCATAAACAGCTACCCACAATGGCCCTTCTTTGAGACGGTTCAGTATCTCCTCGCTGGGCGGAGTAGTTGCGGCAAATCCGGCTGGCGTATAACAAGACCGGTATTCCTTGAAAGCCTCATGTAAAACTGACGCAATTGGCGCTGCATCTTCAGGTACAGCCAGCCGAATTTGGGCCTTAACCCTGTTTCGTTCGAGGCTCATCTGTCTTCTGGAAGGTTCCGAGGCTTTCCTGGCGGCAGGTAAGCCATACTTGATCGGCGTTTGGATTACGCGGCCAGGGCGTAAATGTGCGACACGGTTAAAATTCAAATGCAAACAACTGAACCTTAGCGGCGACTTCCGAAACTCGCACTGTCTTCTCAAACTGAAAACCTATCGTTTCGAGTAAACGAATCGAGCTCGCATTATCGGGGTTCGTGATAGCGACTACACGTTTCAATCCCAACGTCTTATTCGCAAACGACAGCACTCCCCATACCGCTTCCCGAGCATAGCCTCGGGACCAGAACTGAGGCGCCAGCGCATACCCGACGTCTACATCTTCAAGCGTCTCACGCTTTAATAGACCACACATTCCTATTGGTATCCCTCGCTCATTAGCTCCACCCAACTCAACCAAATATGGTCCGAAGCCGAATTTCTGATAGTTGGCCACTGGGCCATTTAAGATGTAGGAACAGGCGTCATCTAATGTCCGCACGCCCTTGTCACCAATGTTCTGAATAAAGGAGGGCTCGTTTAATAGTTTGAGAATGAACGCGGCATCGCCTTCAGAGAGCTTTCGAAGCCGTAACCTCTCCGTTTCAAGAACTACCACGTGCTCGGCCTTTCTTTCAAGTTCCTTTTTAGCCATCAATTTTCCGCCATACCCCGCAGGTTTCGTTATCGCACTCGTGCGGATAATATGCCTGGACCACTCTATCCGCAGCCTCTTGAGCCTCCCGCAGATTCCAGCGATAGAACTCCAGCGGATGACGGTTCTCGCCGTGAGGTTCTCGGATGCGAATGAAAAAGCGCTGATTATCGGAAATTGTCAACGCCTTGACGCTCTCATTCAAATGGAATCGCTGCCACGTGCTCATTCGTGTTTTGGGAAGTCAGAGTTGCATCAGTTGATTTATGCGCTCACGGATGAAGTGACATACACCTCCGTGATTGCCGACTCATATTGCGCGGCTCTGAAAGCGTCTCGCAGCTGCTCATCCGACAATTGAGTCAAGAGTGACCCCAACCAACGTGCGTGTTCGACAGGAATTCCGCGCATCGCTTTCTCTTTCTTAACCTGGCCAAAATAATATCCCTTACCTCTATCTTAGGCGACTCACCTTCAAGATCCTCTTTTACGGACCTGACGGGTGGTGCCGGGGCAAGTTTCGGAGAGCCCGGTCCCTATAGCAAATTGCGAGCTGCCACAGAGCCAGGATCGGGCCATAAGATCGGCGTGGATTTGCGAAGTCCTATTTTACTCGGGCGGTCTTGAGCTAGACCGACTGGTAATCCTGGTGACAGCGTAACGCACAACAGAACTGCGCCGGTGAAAATTTTAGACATTGAGCCCATCTTGTAACGTCGCGACTGAAGGTAGTAGTTGCGCCGGCCGAAATCGAACAAGCGTTCGTAGACCGTATTTCCGAACCAGGGGCTTCTTTGAAGGTGGTAAGGAATCAGAGGGTTAGCGGTAAAAATAATAGACAAAACGGCGGCTTCCGACAAGATTTGGCATGAAGGCCCCAATGGTCGCCTTGTCCGGCTAAGGCCAGCTTGCGTCTACACTTCTGTTTACGTATAATTCACGGCTTGCTCGAAGCACGGCGGTGTCGTCCGGTGGGTTCGCGCCCACTTTTTCTTTTGGGCGACAGTGCTTTTTCGGAGGGGCTCTGTGGATCCGAGATCGACTGAAGAGCGAGTGAGAGCAATCGCTGAGAGGGCAGCAATCGACCATGGCCTCGAGCTCGTGCACGCGGAAGTTGCCGGGCCCGAGAACAAGCCAATTGTTCGCATCTATATTGACAAGCCACAGGGCGTGACTCACGAGGATTGTTCGGAACTGAGCCTTCACGTTGGTACGATCCTGGACGTCGAAGACTTCATCCATTCCACCTATACGCTTGAAGTATCTTCGCCGGGTTTGGAGCGCGGCTTGTACAAGCGTAGTGACTTTGAGCGCTTTGCCGGAAGCCGCGCAAAGATGAAGACTCAAAAACCCATTGCCGGGCAGCGCAATTTTCGAGGCCGCCTGCTGGGACTTGATGGTGAAGACGTAATATTTGAAGATCTCACTAGCGGTAGAGTAAGGGTGCCGCTAGATTTAATTGCCAGGGCAAACCTGGAAATTGACATCGATAAGGAACTTCGACGGCGGTGAGACACTGCCGGGCTGCAGCTTGGGTTACTGATAACGGAATAGATTAGAGCGACCGTTCAAGATCATACTGATCTTTGAACGGCTACAGTGAAGATAGGCGAGACTCTCATGAGCTCATCCATTGCGCAGAACATTGAAGCACTTTGCCAGGAGCAAGGCATTGAACGTGATCTCGTTATCGACGCGATGAAGGAGGCCGTACGCGCGGCGGCCAAGAAGCAGTTCCGGTCGGGCGAGGATATTCAGGTCGACTGGAACCCGGAGACCGGAATCGAACTCTCAGCCTCGAAGGTAGTTGTAGATGAAGTTGAGAACCCGGCAACCGAACTATCAATTGACGAAGCACGTGAGCTGGCAGGTGACGAAGTGGAGCTGGGAGACGCACTGCTGCTCCCGTTGCCCATGGAAGAGCTGGGTCGTATTGCCGCGCAAACAGCCAAACAGATCTTGTTTCAAAAGGTCAGGGATGCCGTTCGCAGTAACGTTTATGAACAGTACATTGATAAGACTGGCGACCTGGTCAACGGCTACGTGAAACGGTTTGAGCGCGGCAACATCATCGTAGATCTGGGTAACTTGGAGGCTATCCTGCCTCGGTCGCAGCAATCTCGCGGTGAGCAGTGGAATCAGGGTGAAAGGATCCGCGTCGTTATCAATACGGTTTCCAAGGAATCAAAAGGCCCCCAGGTCGAAGTCTCGCGCACGTCTCCCGAGTTGCTGCTGCGGCTTTTTGAAATGGAGGTTCCGGAGATTTACGACGGAACCGTGGTTATCAAGTCGGCGGTAAGGGAGCCTGGAGAGCGTGCCAAGATAGCAGTAATGTCAAACGAGCGCGACGTGGATCCCGTGGGGGCCTGTGTGGGCATGAAAGGTTCGCGTGTCCAGGCGATCATCCGCGAGCTGCGCGGCGAAAAGATCGACATTATTGAATGGTCCGATGAACCCTCGGTGTTTGCTGCCAACGCCCTTTCGCCGGCAAAGGTCAATCAGGTTCGTATTACGGATATTGAGAACCGCCAGATGGAAGTCATTGTTAATGAAGATCAACTTTCTCTGGCCATTGGTAAACGAGGCCAAAACGTGCGTCTTGCTACGAAGCTCGTTGGCTGGAACATAGATATTCGCAGCGAAGAAGAGTTGAAGCGCGAAGTGACAGAGCAAATGGGTGCATTAATCGCCTCCGGAGAATCGGTCCCGCTGTCTGCGATCGAGGGAGTAACGGCCCAACAGGCTGAGGCTCTGGCAGAGCACTCGATCAACGACATCGATGCCTTAGCTCATACCTCCGTAGATGATCTTGTTGAATTTCTCGATCTCAGCCTGGATGAAGCGGAGACTATCCTTAGTGCTGCCAAGGCAGTAATCGCAATGCGGGATAAGACCTTGCACGGCGAAGAGACAGTACCAGAGGGCGCTGACGTTTCGCCCGAGGGCGAGCCAGTTCAGCAACACGCTGTTTCGGCAGAACTCGATGAAGCCGTTGCTGCTGCGGAGGTGGAGCCTTCCGCGGCCATGACGGCAGAAGGGTACGACAAAGCAGTAGAGGATGGTGTCCCATTCGGCGCCGAGCCGGTCATACTGGCACAGGAATCTGCCGATCCGGTCGCACTAACGGAATCTGAGCCGGTTTCTGAAGATGAGATTGTTTTGCAGGAGGCCGGTCGGGATCTCCGTCCGGACACAATTACACCGGCCCCTGACATCACTTCTGCCGGAGCGGCAGCTCTGGAACACATTGACGAGCTCGCGGAAGGGGAAATTCCGCTCGAAACGGCGTTGTATGAAGGAGAACCTTCCAACGCCCAGGCAATGCCGACTCCCAGTATTGAAGAAGCTGCATCCACTGGGAGCAATGAAGAAGAGAAGCAAGATGCTTCATCAGATGCAGCAAAGTAGTTTTTGCGGCTGCGCCGGGCTGGCCGGCGTGAGTCGCTGCTCGCTCCACCACCACCCATCGCCCTTCTGAAGACGCGCCTGGAGAGTGGTTGAGAGCGAGAGTCTCTTAATCATTTTCGGCAGTCGGGATGCTACTGCTTTGTAAGGTAAGCATCTGAGAAGGAGTGCATGACAGTTTCGTCTAAGGTCCGTCTTTATGACCTGGCTAAAGAACTAAAGCTCGACACGAAGCGACTCATCGAAGAGGTGCGTCGTGAAGGTGTCGATGTCAGTGTTCCCTCCAACTCCGTCTCCAAGGAGTTGGCGGAGAAAATTCGCAACAAGTATTTTCCCAAAAAAGAGACAGCGGTAAGGCGAGCCGTCAAGGTTGTTAAGAAAGCCGCGCGACCGGTGGAAGAGACGCCGGCGGCAGAAGTGGAAGAACCTGTTGCGGAAGTTCCGGAACCCATCAGCGTCGAGCCAACTCCTGCGGAGAGCCCAAAACCTCCTCCCACCAGCGCACCCAAACCAATCACTACGGCCAGACTCGTCAAGAAACTGACCCCGGCCGTACGGGCTGAACAACCCGGTGCAGCCGCTCCGGGCACTGCGCCCGCACCCGTCCCTGAAACTTCGGCAGAAGGTGCGGCGGAAGGGGATGACTTCGCCGTCGCAGCAATGGACCAAGCCAGCCAACCACAGCCTGCGGCGGAGTTTCCTAAGCCTACGGCAATGCCCGCCCATCAGATTCGCGTGCTTCGTCCTACTGCGGCAGCGCTTAATGCGGGAATTCGTCCAGGCGAGCGAGCGCCGGCGCCAGTGCCGCCACCTAGTATCACTCCGCGGGAGCGTGCCGAGCGCGGTAGTGGGCGCCTGCGAGAACGGACGCCTCTGGCACGCAGTGAGCGAATGGGAACACCAGGGGAAACTCTCACCCCTCAAACCACTTACATTCCGCCTCCTGACTCTGGCCGCCGCCGTTCCCGCCGCAGCACCACCCGCGGAGGACGCAAAACGATTGAGAGTAAGACCGGCCGTTTTGATAAAGGAGATTTGATTCCGCCACCAAAAGTCTTGTCCCTCGAAGATCGCATTGCCGGAAGACTTGAAGTTCCCACCATACCTGGCGAATTAAAGCCCGTGCGTTTAGTCGAAGGTTCGACAGTAAAGGAGTTTGCCGAGAAACTTGGGATCAAGCCGAAAGACGTTGTGACGCTGCTTTTACAGAGAGGAGTTTTCGCAACCATAAACCAACCGCTGAACGACGATGTGGCAGTGGATCTAGGCAAACGCTTCGGTTATGAGGTTGCTTTTGTACCTTTCGAAGAGATGGTAGCGGAAGAAGAGTTTGAAGAACTGATCGCGACCGACGCGGATGATGTGGAACTGCCACGGGCACCTGTTGTTACTGTGATGGGCCATGTGGATCATGGCAAGACCTCGCTGCTGGATGCAATTCGCGCGACAGATGTCGCCGCCGGCGAGGCGGGAGGAATTACCCAACACATTGGCGCCTACAGCGTTAATGTACCAAGTCCCGACAACGAGGCAGACGTCCGGCGAGTCGTTTTCCTCGATACGCCTGGTCACGAAGCATTTACTATGATGCGCGCCCGCGGCGCCAAAGCCACAGATGTCGTGGTGCTCGTAGTGGCCGCTGATGACGGCGTCATGCCCCAGACCGTTGAGGCTATCGAGCATTCGCGTGCCGCTAACGTGCCAATTGTGGTCGCCATCAATAAGATCGATAAACCCGATGCTAACCCGGATCGAGTAAAGCAGGAGCTGGCGCAGCACGGTCTCTCTCCGATTGAGTGGGGAGGCGAGACGGAAGTGGTGCTCGTCTCAGCTAAGAAGCGCCAAAACCTTGATAATCTGCTCGAAACCATTCTGCTGACTTCAGACATTCTGAGCCTGCGCGCGAGTCCGACCCGGCTGGCGTCCGGCGTTGTGTTGGAGGCTAAGTTGGATCGGGGCCGGGGAGCTGTGGCTACTGTGCTGGTCCAACAGGGCACTTTGCGTATACACGATCCATTCATCGTGGGCCAGATCTTTGGCCGTGTGCGTGCAATGTTCAACGACAAGGGTGAGGCTTTAACGGAAGCGGGGCCGGCAACCCCGGTCGAAGTGCTTGGCCTTCAGGGCGTACCGCAAGCAGGCGAGAGCTTTCAAGTGGTCGCAGATATTACCAGGGCCCAGCAGATATCACATCACCGGCAGATGATCACCCGCCAGGCAACGCTATTGCAGACTACAAAACGAGGCATAGAGGCGCTCGGCGAAAGCGAAGTGAAGGAACTGCTCGTGATCATCAAAGCTGACGTGCAGGGGTCGGTTGAGGTATTGAAATCAACCCTGCAGAAGCTTTCGACCGATCGCGTGAAGGTCAAGGTGATTCGTTCCGGCGTTGGCGCCATTACGGAATCCGACGTCTTGCTCGCTTCAGCTACACAGGCGGGTTCCTCTTCATCCGCAGTTGTGATAATCGGCTTCAATGTGCGGCCCGAAGCTCGAGCAGCTGACCTGGCCAAGCAGGAGGCTGTTGATATCCGGTTGCACTCAATCATTTACAAGGTAGAGGAAGAGATCCGCGCAGCCATGATCGGCATGCTGGAAGCCGTCGAGAAAGAGAAGATCATTGGCAAGGCCGATGTACGCGAAGTATTCCGGGTGCCGAAGGCCGGTGTGGTGGCGGGCTCGATGGTCATCGACGGCAACATCCGGCGCAATGCTCGGGCGCGGCTGATTAGGGATGGCGTCGTCAGCTGGGAAGGCAATATCGGGTCGTTGCGGCGATTCAAAGACGACGTGTCGGAAGTGCGCGAGGGTTTTGAGTGCGGTATAGGGCTGGAAAACTTCAACGACATCAAGGTTGGCGATCAAATCGAAGCCTATGTCGTGGAAAAGGTCGCAGCCACAGAACTCTAAGAGGCAGAAGGCACTCGGGAGGCAGGCAACCTGCCTGCTGCCCCTGGGGCCTGCTCCTGTTTGATCTATGCATCGCGCGGAAAGAGTTGCTGATATTCTTCGTGAGGAGATTTCGCAGATAGTCGGATACGAACTGGAAGATCCGCGACTCACGATGGTAACTGTTACTGACGTTCGCCTTACAGAAAATCTCAGGGCCGCGCGTGTCTACGTCACGGTCGCTGGCGATGAAGAGGAACTCCGCAAAGCACTCTCCGCTCTGCGCCACGCCGCTCCTTACGTCCGCAAACAAGTGGGCCTGTCACTAAACCTGCCACGCACACCTGAAATTTACTTTGTGAGAGATCGGACTGAGGAAGAGGGCGAGCGCGTGGACAAGTTGCTGCACGAGATTGAGAAGCAGTGGGAAACCGAGGAAAGAAAGGATCAAGGATGAGCAATAGAGGATGAACCAGGGGCTCGAGGAGCTTCTTAGTCCTTCATCCTGCGTCCTTATGTGTAATGCTAAGTCAAGTTGTTGAGCTAATCGAAGCAAAGCGACTGTTTGGGATCACCTCACATGTACGGCCCGACGGTGATAGTTTGGGATCGTCTCTGGGCCTTTATTGGCTGCTGCGGGCGCTTGATAAGGAGGTTGAAGTTATCATGCGCGACCCCGTACCGCACGCTTACCAGCAGCTTCCTGGCGCCGGCGAAGTTCGTGTTACTCCCAATGCAGATCGTCCTTATCACGCGGTGTTCGTAATTGAATGCTCGGACATCACTCGTCCTGGTTTACTTGATCTAGAGAAACAGGTGGTTGTTAATATTGATCACCATTCGACCACTGCGCTGTTTGGCACGATCAACTGGATCGATTCGACCGCGTCTGCTGTCGGCGAGATGATCTATAACCTCTGCAAAGCTATGGGCGTGCGGGTCACAAAGGAGATCGCCGAATGCGTCTACACCGCACTCATCACCGATACCGGCTCGTTCCACTACTCTAATACTACCGAGCGCACTTTCAAGGTCGCCTCCGAACTGGTGCGCACCGGCGTCAAACCGGCCAAGACTGCCGAAGCAGTATTCGCAAGCTATCCCTGGAGTCGCATACAGTTAATGGGAGAAGTCCTTTCCACAGCGAAGCGCAACGAAACGGGTCGCGTGGCGTGTCTGCGCCAAACACTCGAAATGCAGAAGAAAACCGGCGCCGCGGATGAAGATGCCGACGGTTTTGTTAACTATCCCCTGACGGTAGGGGAAGTCGAGGCCGTGGCTCTGTTGAAGGAGTGTGCGCCCGGCGTTTACCGCACGAGCTTACGCTCAAAGGGCGATGTGAATGTGGCGCGTGTGGCCGAGACATTTGGCGGTGGCGGCCATCGCAATGCAGCCGGCTGCACTTTAAAAGGCACGTGGGAAGATGCAGAGTCACAAATAATGGGACTCCTCGAAGACGCCGTCGCGCGAGCGAACGGCTTGAAAGAGATTACTGAAGATGCACTCCGGGAAGATGATGCCGAAGAGTAAGGATCAAGATTGAAATGGGAATGATACCGCGCAAAGAACATTCGACATTTGCCATTGGACATTTCTCATTGGTCATTTCGATTATTGTTTGATCGCTGTTCACGTCTGAAAACACCGGAGCTTTCAAACTTGACGGCAAATGACGAATGAGAAATGTCCACTGGCAAATGTAAAATGTTTCGCCCAACCAGGCACCAAATCTTGAATCCTTCCGCCCTGGAAAGAGCAATCGTTCCCTCAACAGTCGGTCGTCGTAGTCCGTCGTATAGTCTTTGCCAACGGACAACGGACCACTGACAACGGACCACTTCCGAATGTCCACCAAAGAGAAACAATACAAGTGGCGTCGTGCTGATTATCAGGAAAAGACGCGGGGCCTTTTAATCGTGCATACGGGAGACGGTAAGGGTAAAACCACTTGTGCGCTGGGCCTCATGATGCGCGCTGCCGGTCGTGGTTTAAAGTGTTGCATGATTCAATTCATGAAATCACGGCACGATCGTTATGGTGAACACGATTCCGCAGAGAAGCTCGGCATTGAGATACATACGATGGGAGACGGCTTTACCTGGGACACCAAGAACCCTGAGCAGGATCGGGCCACCGCCCGCGCCACCTGGAACGTCTGCCTCGAGAAGTTGCATAGCGGCGATTACGATCTGCTGGTCTTTGATGAGCTGGTCTATGTGCTGAGCTATGGGATGCTGCCGGTCAGTGAGGTCTTGGAACAACTGAGCGCCGCCCGAGCCGAACAACCCGCACTGCACGTCGTTCTGACCGGTCGGGGTGCGCCACAGGAGCTAATCGAAGCAGCCGACCTGGTCACGGAGATGCGAGAGATCAAACATCCCTTTCATGCCGGCATTCGCGCCCAACAGGGCATTGAATTCTGAAGGAACCAGTGCCACCACGCGGCAGCGGGTGGGTAGTCAATACGCAACTGTGGACGCATGAACCCACCCGCTACCCGCGTGGTGGTACACTGTTCGTCCTGAATGACGTTCTGAAATGATGGCAAATGAAAAATGTCCAATGACAAATGTCAAATGGGTTCATCCTTCCGCCTTCATCCTTCATCCTTTCTATGGTACCCTGCCACATTAACCAAGCAGCGAGAACCAAATGCCCTGGTTTAGCAAAAAGAACAAACGTATCGAGTCGGTACCGCCAGAGGAGCGCGTCGTCAAGACCGAGAACGTCTTCGTCAAGTGCGAAGAGTGTGAAGCCCACCTCTACAAACGCGAACTCGATGAAGCGCTGCAAGTATGTCCGAAATGCGGCTATCACTTCCGCATCGGCGCGCGGGAGCGGCTCGCATTGCTCTTCAATGACAGCAAATATGAAGACCTGGATACCGAGGTGATCTCAATCGATCCTCTGGCGTTTGTCGACAGCAAACCCTATACAGAGAGGCTCGAGCAGGCCAAAGCAAACTCGGGACTGCCCGAAGCTATTATCAGCGGGCGCGGCAAAGTGGGCGACAACACCATTCTCGCGGCGGCGATGGACATGGCGTTTATCGGGGGGTCAATGGGCTCGGCAGTTGGGGAGAAAGTGACGCGGCTTATTGAACGGGCGATGGACGAACACCATGCATTGGTGATCTTTTCCGCTTCCGGCGGAGCACGCATGCAAGAAGGCACGCTCTCATTGATGCAGATGGCCAAGATCTCGGCCGCGCTGGCGGTGCTGGATGAGTCGGGACTTCCCTTCATCTCGGTTTTGACTGATCCTACGACCGGCGGGGTAACTGCGAGTTTCGCTATGCTGGGCGACGTCATCATTGCCGAACCAAAAGCCCTCATCGGTTTCGCCGGCCCGAGAGTCATTGAACAGACCATCAGACAAAAATTACCAAAGGATTTTCAGAGATCAGAGTTTCTGCTCGACCATGGGATGATTGACGCTATTGTCGATCGCCGAGAGCTGCGCAGCTTCATCATCAACCTTCTCAGATTCATGATGAATCCTGAAATTCATGGAGAGCCGGAAACTGGAGGCCTGAGAGCGCGGGCGCTCTCAAAGAAGTGATTCTCGGCCACGAAATCAACAGTTGGCGTCAGTTCGATGGTGTTTGAAGAGGCAGTCAGTTACCTGCTGAGTCTTGGTTACGAGACTCTCACCATTAAGTTAGGTCTGCGTAATATTCAGCTGCTGCTCGCAGCACTAGGAAGCCCCGAACGAAACTACCCGGCAGTACAGATTGCCGGCACTAACGGCAAGGGTTCGACGGCTGCAATGCTCGAGGCAATTTGCCGGGCAGCGGGCATCAAAACTGGCCTGTTCACATCACCTCACCTGGTTTCCATTACAGAACGCATCAGAATAAGCGGCCGGGAGGTCTCGCGTTCGCAGTTTGCCGGCTGCGCCGCTCGCGCTCGAAGAGCTGCGGAAGATCTTCTCTCTCACAAAGAAATCGAGGCTTTGCCAACATTTTTTGAGCAGATCACGGCAATTGCCCTGGCAGCTTTCCAGGATGCGCGCGTCGAACTGGCTCTTCTCGAAACTGGGCTCGGCGGGCGACTGGACGCCACAACTGCTGTAGGCGCGGATCTTATAGCCATTACTCCAATCTCTTTGGACCACGAGCAATTCCTCGGCGAAACCATCGACAGCGTGGCAGCGGAAAAGGCTGCAATTATCCACAGAGGCGCAATCGCTGTCATCGCGCCGCAGCCGGCAGCAGCCCTGCAGGTAATTCTGCGGCAATGTCAACTGTGTGATGTAGAACCCATTCTTAGCACTGAGAGCCAGGCCGAGATCGAAGAATGCTCGACTGATGGACGATTCCGAGTCGCGGTTAGAACAAAGCATGACCACTATAGAAGTCTTTGGCTGGGGTTACGCGGTCGGCACCAGATAACAAACGCTCTCGTTGCAATCCACTTAGCCGAATGCTTAAGGGAACAGGGCTTCACAATTTCTCGCGCCGCAATTGTCGAGGGAATCGAACACGCGAAACATGCAGGACGACTGGAATTGCATGATGGCCAGCCATCGATCCTACTGGATGGGGCGCACAACCCGAGAGGCGCCGAGGCTTTGCGCAGTTACCTGGATGAATTCGTTCCGCAACCGTTGACGCTCATCTTTGGCGGTATGCATGACAAGAAACTGTCGGAGATGGCGACAATGCTCTTTCCTGCCGCTGGGCGTGTGGTCCTTACACAAATTAACAATCCGAGAAGCGCCACCATTGAGCAACTGCAAAATGTTGCCTCTGCGATTCTCGAACCCGGGCATTGCATCGCCGCTCTTTCCGCCAGTGAAGCATTCACGATCGCCAGGGAAATAACACCTGTTTCAGGTACCATCTGCGTTGCCGGATCGCTATATCTCGTTGGCGAGATGAAAACACTTTTGGAGAAAGAACTATCAGCCAATTCCTTAACATCATTGGATATGAGAAAAGAACCATGAACATTGAACAGCCACAGATAATTGCCAGCACCGAAGTCTTCCATGGTCGCGTTTTCAATGTGACAGTCGATACCATCATGGAAGGAGAGATAACGTACCAACGGGAAGTTGTGCATCATCCCGGCAGCGCGGTGATCGTTCCGGTCTTTGATGATGGTACAGTGGCGTTGGTGCGGCAATATCGACATCCTGCTGTGCGCTATCTGTTGGAAGTCCCTGCGGGCACTCTCGAGCGAGGTGAACGACCCGAGGAAGGAGCGGCGCGGGAGCTTGAAGAGGAGCTCGGCTGCACAGCCGGCAGGTGGGAGAAGTTATCGGAATTCTTTGTCACTCCCGGCTTCTGCGAAGAGAAGATGTGGCTATATCTTGCTATCGGCTTAATTGAAGGCAAACAGCGCCTCGAAGACGACGAACTGATTGAGATCGTGCGCCTGCCAATCTCGCAGTGTCTGGAGATGATCACGGCTGGTGAAATCCAGGACGCGAAAACAATTATCGGTCTGATGCTCGCCGCTCCGCGCATTGGTTCACCACTGCTGGAGACAGAATACCCCGCCGTTTAGAAGAATCATTTGACATTTTTCATGTGCCATTTTGATTTTGCCGGGGGCGGTTAGATTCGTTACACTCTCGCTTATGACGCTTCCTGACGACCTCACCTCAAACGCTATTGGATAAATGAAAAATGACGAATGACAAATGTCAAATGGGTCCCGGTTTGGATGCCGGTCCTCTAGACTATCTGCCAGCGACCGCCATAGCCCCTAATCCTGATAACCCACCATGGGGAGTGCCGCATGCGCTGGTAGTCTGGGCAATCAGCGTTGCGCTGTTGCTCGTAGTACCGTTGATAACCATCGCGCCATATCTTGTCTATCGCATCGCGGTGCATGGCCCCATTGACAACTTCGCGACAGATCCGAACGTGATCTTCGTATCGATTCTTGGTGTGTTTCCCACGCACATTCTCTCCGCATTGGTAGTGTGGTTTGTGGTTACGAACAGAGGTAGGCGGCCCTTCTGGCAAACTCTGGGCTGGAAGTGGCCCAGCAAGTTCGCCCCGCCGCTCGGCCCGCTGCTGATAGTCTTGTTGGCAATACTCTTCTTTGGAATTGGCTATACGATCACCTGGTTAGTTGGCGGTAGCGAAACCCAACTGGACCTCATCATTAAGAGTTCTTACAAAGCGCGATTTGCGACGGCTCTGCTGGCGGCAATTACCGGGCCCTTCGTGGAAGAATTGATCTATCGCGGCGTGCTCTATTCGGCCCTGCAAAGAGTGTTGGGGGCACTGTGGGCCATCGTGGCTGTTTCCACACTCTTCACCGGCGTTCACGTGCTCCAGTACTACAATAACCTCGGCGTGATTGCCGTCATCGCGCTGCTCAGCATTGCGCTCACACTTTTGCGCGCAGGTACTGGATCACTGCTCCCTTCATATGTCATGCATCTGGTCTTTAACGGCATCCAGGCCCTCTTCCTCGTCCTCCAGCCATTTCTGGGACCGAGCGCCGGTGGACCTGAGGCCGCTCCAGGCGTCCTAATTGGCAGGCTCTGGCGACTCCTTACATAGGAATGAGTTATGAAGTTGTTGTAGTTGGCGGCGGCATTGGTGGCTTGACCGTTGCAGCCCTGCTCGCCAGGCGTGGCGTTAACGTCTGTCTCTATGAAAGAGGGGCCACTGTTGGTGGTTGTGTCGCCAGCTTTCAGAAACTTGGCTACACCTTTGAACCTACGGCGGGCATCTATCCATTATGGGGAGCGGGCGAAATTCATGCTCGAGTGTTTTCTGAACTCTCCATTCCGGCGCCGGAAGTTGAACTGAAGGATCCCGCCTATGCCGTACGATTGCCTGACGGCTCTGATATTACAATAAGGAAGAACACTAGAGAATTCGAAGAAAACCTGGCGAGGGTTTTCCCTGAATGTGCTCGGCAGGCAATTCGTTTCTACCGGCGTACCCGACCTATCGCACGAGCCTTATTAGGGGCACTCGAGCGCGTACCGGACTTGCGCACCGCCGGTAGGCTCCGCCAACTTCGTACTCTGTCTTCGCAGCCATTGCTTGCTGCGAAAATATTCCGCTCGCTCAATCAGACGGCACTACAACATCTCGCCAACACGTCCCCGAGGTTTCAACGATTCATCGATGTCCAATTGCAGGCGCTGGCCCAATCGCCTGCCGGCGTGTGTGCCTATCTCTACGCCTGCGTCGCTCTGGAAGCATCACGATTGGGGTCGTACGCGATTCGCGGCGGTGCGATCAGTCTGGCCGAAAAGCTGGCCTCATCAGTCCAGAGGAGTGGGGGAAACCTCAGGCTTTCCACTCAGGTGCTGCGTCTGGCCTATAACTCGCGCGGGCGGGCAATCGGTGTGGATCTCTTGAGTGGTGAGAGGGTCGAGGCCTCACGCGCGGTGATCAGTAATCTCACGGTTTGGGATACTTATGGCAAACTCATCGGTCTTGAGCGCACCCCTACTGAGGTGCGGAAACATCTCAACTCAGTCAAAGGCTGGGGTGCGTACGTGATGTATCTGGGGATGAAGGAGGAGGCCGTTCAACGTCTACCAGCGGAGCAGATTATGGCGCTTACTGACTGGCAGACGAATCTTCCCTACGAACCGGCTGAGCATCAATTCATGTTTTCGGTCGCGCCGGTATTTGACCAACGAGCACCCGCAGGCCAACGCGCAGTGACTGTATCGGCATTTACAGACGTTGCCGATTGGTTCACCTTTCATCGGGATCACAGTGAACACGAGCGTATGGACCAGGAGATGTTGGAAGCTTGGTGGCGGAAGTTACACAAGACACTTCCCGAACTGGGTGGTGATATCGAAGTAATTGAAACCGCAACGCCAGTCACTTTTTATGAAGGCACACGGCGAAAACTCGGTATGGTCGGCGGCATCGGCCAATCCCTGGAAGTCTCCGGTCTCAACTCTTTCAGTCATCACACCACACTACCTAACGTGTACATGGTGGGAGACACAATCTTTCCCGGCGCCGGCCTTTCTGCAGTCACCTACTCCGCCGTCAGCCTAGCCCACCTTCTGACTTCATAGCTCAAGTACCGAACTAACCCCATGCCGTTTCCTCAAGTGCGCGTACCTAACAGTTTCAGACCTGCCACCCACTGCCAGCCACTACAGCGCGCAGCTGTTTATTTATGACAACCTGGGCAGGCTCATTTCAGGTTCCAATCCTACCGAGACCGATGCCGTCTGGAATCCGACCGGCGATGATTCAGTGTGGGTGCCCACGCTACAAACTTACGACTGGAAGGGCCGCCCGCGGATTACTCTCTGGACAAACAACAGATGTATGGTGTATACATGCACCATACACATGTATATCACTGTTGATGAAACTGACCCCAGGCCGTTGTATCGGCAGGTGATAGATGAAATCAAGGCCCTTATCGCGCGAGGAGAGCTGGCTGAAGGCTCGTCGCTGCCTCCCGTGCGTCAGGTCGCCGCGGATTTGGGCGTCAACCTCAATACTATCGCTTTTGCTTATCGACAACTTCAGGAGGAAGGCCTCATTAGAATCAGGCACGGAGCGGGAGCGACAGTCGTTTCCCATACTTTGGCTATGAGCGATCGGGAACCTTCTACTGCTCAATTGCGTACCGCCCTGACTCAACTGATGCTGTCGGGACTTTCAAAAGATGACATTAAGACGCTGGTAGCGCAGCAGCTTGCTGGCCTCAAGGGACGGGCAAAGTAATCTATAGGCAATCGCGCCCATCGTCACGCGATTTTCTCGTCTCTTTGCCCAATACCCAGAAGTGGGAGCAGCTTGCTGCTTTGAAAGGCCGGGCGAAATGAGAGGGCAGACAGCCACCAGCCTCTGGCCATGAGCTTGCGGGTCTATGCAGGCAACATCTAGGGAAGAATCGAGAAGATCAGTGCTGCCGATCCTGTACTCTATTAATCCGGCCGCTGCGGCCTCCGGACGAAGCGTCAGGCATACGCGTCATAGCGGGAGCGGGTCGCATAGTTGTAGGTTGTCGTTCCACGCGTCCGGGCCTGCTTACGCTTGTCCCTCCGTCACCAGATCCAGATGCGATACCGCCGCCGCCCGACCCCCGGCTACTGACGCCAGGCAATCCATAGCGGCGACCGCAACAGTAGTAGTCGCCAAAGAAGGCATTAGAGTAAGACGAGCCGTAGGGTGAGCCCCAGCCAAGATAGAAGGGCAAGAAAGTGAAGCAACTGGAGCGAGTGTCGAATAACCAAAAACCCCAAGATCTGGAAGGAAAGCGATGTGGCCAGCTATCATACAGGCTCGCCATCAGAAGGTTCAGATCGCGACCTCTCATTCTGCGATTTGCTTCTGCGAGAGTCTCAGCGCGCTGTTTGCTCCACGCATCCATATCATCAAATCGCTTCTTGTCAGCCTTATCCAGTTTCGCAACCAGGTAAGAGTTATTACTGAAAATAACCTTATTGCCACCTTTTACCTTCGTATGCGAGTCGCCCAGCATCACCCGGCCTTTTCTGACAATCAATTCCGTCGCGTCGCCCGGTATTACGTTTAGGCGGTAGAGCCCACGGCGAACGATTGCCAGTTTGGCGTGTGGTGTAGTGATATTAATTGACAGTTCGGTATCATCCGCGCCGGTCGCCTCTACAATTGCTGTCCCTCTAACCAATCGCACTTCAAGATTCTCAATCGAATTGTTGGCGAGCTCAAACTCTGAATTTCCCCCCAGTCGCAGGTACGAGCCCGGATTCAGCAACATCTCGACACGCCCGTCTATGCCCGTAGTGACTATGTCACCCGCCTCAAGGTCTTCTTTGATTGTTAACAACTCCGACTCGGAGCTGCCGCGAGGGTGGATGACCGCCCGGCCGGTAACGGCATTGATGCCGCCCGCCCTGGCGGAAATGACAAACTTCTCGCGATTCTGCGCCTGAGCAGAGAAACTGGAGAGAAGCAGAAACGAAATGCTTAGCACGAGTCCGGTGGCTACCCTTCTCATGAAGGTCTCCTTTGGGGAAATCCCGACTTCGCAACGGATAGAGCCTGGGGCTGCCGGCATTATAGCCCGGGCGCAGGTATTTACAAGTTTTTGTAATCTATGGCCTTTCCAGTGCTTTAGCGTAGTAACCCTTTTTCGTGTGTGCGGCGACATCCTGCCGCGCAACCAACCTCACGACTACTGAGCGCCAACTGCCGTCGCGGAGCTTGTTGGAAGGCCGATAGCCAATACTGTAGACAGTACTAAGGTCGCGTATAACACGTTCATAGACAGTATCTAAATCTTTAACTTTGGCGGCCCGGTAAAGCAGCGTCCCGCAAGTTGCAGCTATCTGGGCCAACTGCTCTCGGGCAAGCATGAAAGCACTCGACGGCGCACGACGCCGTTTTGTCTCCTCCTTCTCGGTATCAAGATAGATCGGTAAAACGAGAACTTCGCCGTGCTTCTGCAAGACGGTTAGTAGCTGCTCAAAGGTTGTTCGCGACCCGCCACCAAAAACATCAGGCAAAGCATTGTCTACTCCATCAGTCATCACAACGACGGCGCTACGCCTCGACGATTGGCCCGGCGCGAGAACTCTTTCCAAAACGAAACGCAAAGCATCCCAAAAATTGGTGCCGCCCGATGGCGCTTCAATCTCATCGATCGCCCGATTTAACTGTTTGCGATCGAGAGTCAAGCCCGAAACGACATGAGGGACGTCGGTGAAAGTCACGACTGCGACACGGTCAAGAGGCCGGGTTGCATTGACGAATCGTCGGGCTGATTTGCGCACCAGCTTGATCTTATCGCCAGTAGAGCCTGACAGATCCAAAAGCAGTACGAGATCGAAAGAAGCATCCGCCGCCGCGAAGAACGTAATCTCCTGCGGCTCGCCATCCTCCAGCACAAGGAAGTCTTTCTGTTCGAGGCTAGGGGAACCATTCACTGGATTCAAGGTAACGATACTGACCTTCAAATCGACCAGGTCTGAATCAACACGGACTGTATCACTGGGGTCGCCTGAAGATTGGGCCGTGGAGTCAACAAGCGGCAATAGCAGAGCCAGAAGTATAGACACCATCTGCAGGACTCGATGTAATAAGATTCCAGACTGTTCAGTTCGCATAATAGCCACGTTTGCCCTTCGCCACTGCTCCCATGCGATTGACATTCACCCTGATTGCGCGCCACTTGCCGTCCCGAGCATTGTTTGCAGGACGATAAGCGAGACTGTATACCGTTCCAAGATCGGCGACTACCCGTTCATAGGCGCCGGCAAGATTCTCGAGCCGGTCAACCTCATAAAAGACTCCACCACCCAGCTCGGCCATCTCCTTCAAACGGTCGTGGCCCATCTCAAAGGCCTCCGGCTGGGTATCCAGCGGGCTCAGAGCCTCATACTCAGTGTTCAGCCACAAAGTATAAAGTACTCCGTCAAACTCCTTCACTCTGGTGAGCAGTTCCCGATAAGGAATGCTCGAACCCCGCTGTCCATGCACGCCGGGAATAGTTCCATCGAGTCCGTCGCTCATAACCACTATCGCGGTGCGTCGCAAGTTTCGGGAGTCTCCGGCCAAATGGTCCAAAGTAAATGCCAGAGCGTCATACAATTTTGTGTCACCTGATGCTGTTTCTATGGCACGGATCCGTTCACGCGATTGTTCGCGATCAAGAGTAAGGCCAGAAATCAATAGAGGCTTGCCGGCAAAAACTATGATGCCAATGCGATCGGAAGGCCTGGCAGCCTCCACAAACCGGAGCGCTGCAGCTCGAATTAAGCTCACCACCTCTCGAGTCGAACCTGAGAGATCGATCACTAGCATGAGATTGAAAGGTGCAGAGGAGGATTCAAACTGGAGTATTTGCTGCTCGGCACCGTCCTCGAAGAGTCGGAAGTCAGAGCGGGTAAGGCCAAGAATCCCCCGGTTTGTCTCGTGATCAACGACGGTCAAATTGAGCGCCACTAACTGGGAGTCGACCCGGAGTATATCACCTTCACTTACCTCCTCGATCCCCGACTTTCCCGCGGGCGTTCCTGCTCCCGCCACGGCAGGATCGGAACCAATCAATTGCGGCAACGGGCGTCTAGCCGCAGAATCCTTCGCCGGGACGACGGCGCTCGCCAGCGTGAGAGTCACTTGTCCAGTCTCAGTATTGATCTTCAGTAGACGCTCACCGCTGCCCAACCGCGTTCGCAGAAGATGACCGCCGGCGCTTAATGGGGCCGCCAATTCCGAGCGAATCGTTCCGTTAACTGCGCTAGCCTCGATGTCTGCATTAACCGGCTCGGCCAGCCGGGCAACAATGTCTCCAGAGGTTGACGTCAAGGAAGCCGAAGCGGGAATCCCAGAGAGTGATATCGCTCCAGAG
>DATEUF010000320.1:0-54707 GCA_035283325.1 Pyrinomonadaceae bacterium
GAATTGAAATCCGAAATTCGCAATCCGCAATTAGTTATGCTCGCTCATTGCCTTCAACGCTCCCTCTCGAACGATGGTTCGAACGGCGTCGACACCTCGCTGTAATATCTCTTCAACTTCTGCGCGAGCGCTTCGGGGAAATGTCTCAAGAACAAAGCGCCTCGCATTGGCGATCGGATGTTCGGGCATTATCCCTATGCGCAGTCTGGCGAATTCTGCGGTTCCCAACACTGAAATAATGGACTTCAGGCCATTGTGCCCACCAGCAGAACCCCGGGCCCGAATGCGAATTTTTCCAAAAGGCAAAGCCAGGTCGTCTGATATAACGACGAGGTTTTCTCCGGGCTTCTGAAGCTTGTGCTTCGCGCAGACGCAAGCGACTGCCTCACCACTCAGATTCATAAAAGTCTGAGGCTTAACTAGTTTGACTTCTGAATTTTCAAGCTCACCACGACCCACCAGTGCGTAACACTCGCGTCTATCTACTTTGATTCTACACTCAATGGCCAGCCTGTCGATTACCATGAACCCCAGGTTGTGACGCGACCACTCATATTCTGCGCCCGGATTGCCAAGCCCTACAATGAGACGCATGAGAAATTTCGGATTGCGGATTGCGGATTGCGGATTGGGGATTGCAAATCCGAAATCCGAAATCCGCAATCGTCACCACCTCACTCTTTCTTGCCCGCTTCTTCGCCTTCTTCTTCTTCCTTCTTGCCCTTGCCGATCACCTCGGGTTCTGCAGGTGCTTCGCCCTCAACAACTGGCACCGCAACTGGCTCTTCCTTCACAACGCCGACCGTCGCGATAACCATTTCAGAATCTTCCAAAATCTCAATGCGCTCGTCTCGGGGGATGTCGCTAACGTGCAGGACATCGTGCACTGCAAGATTAGAAACATCCACATCTATGGCGTCAGGAATTTCACGCGGCTCGCAGCGGATCTCGATCTCCCTGACAACCTGTTCAAGAATTCCGTGCTGTTCACGCACACCCACAGGCTCGCCAACGAGGTGCAAAGGCACCGTTACCTCAATCTTCTGCCCCTTCACGAGGCGCTGAAAATCCGCATGGATTAAACGACCTCGCACAGGGTCGATTTGTCTCTCATGAAACATCACTTCGCTGGAGCCGACGCCTTCGACATCTAAAATGAAGATCGTATTACGTCCTGCTTCGGAACGTAGGATTGCCGCCAACTCGCTCAAGGGAGCCAGGGCAGCCACTGTTTCCCCATCTCCACCGTAAACTGTTACGGGTATCATCCCCGTGCGACGGGCACGGCGGGCGTCATTCTTGCCGCGCCCTGCCCGCAACTGCGCACGCACGGTTATATCTTTGTGTTCTGCCATGTTTGCTCCTCCCTACAAACTATCAGCGATCAGCAAGGACATTGCCGGTTGCCATTCCGATTTCCGATTTAACTATGGCCATTAGACCAGAGGTGTTCAGCCTTTGCGTCAATAGGCAATCGCAAATCGGCAATCGGCAATATCCTTGCTGATCGCTGATGGTCTTCTCTTCAAGCCATCAGTGTTTGCCCTTCCTTAAACGAAGAGCGAGGAAACGCTGGTTTCCTCATGGATCGACTTGATCGCTTTCGCCAGAAGCGGCGCGATACTCAATACCTTGATCTTTTTCAACTCGCACGCGTGATCGCGTAACGGAATCGTATTCGTGACGATGATCTGTTCAATCTCCGATTCGTCCAGCTGCGTCACGGCTTTTCCTGAAAACACCGGGTGGGTGAAGCAGGCGTGTATTCTGCTGGCCCCCGCTTCTCTTAAGGCCCTAGCGACCTTGGTTAGCGAGCCACCCGTATCGCACATATCATCTACAATCAAACAACTGCGGCCGTCCACGTCACCAACTACGTTCATCACTTCGGCGACATTCGCTTTCTCACGCCGCTTATCACACAAAGCCAGTTCCGCATCCAACCTTTTGGCGTAAGCGCGTGCGCGCTCTGCCCCACCTGTATCGGGGGCCACCACTGTCAGGTTCGTCAGCGGGTTATCCTGGTAGTAACCAATAATCACGGGAGCGGCGTAGAGGTGGTCGACCGGGATATCAAAGAAGCCCTGGATCTGCGCAGCGTGCAAATCCATTGTCAGCAAGCGATCAGCGCCGGCGACGGTGATTAGATTTGCTACCAGCTTGGCAGAAATCGGAACACGCGGCCGATCCTTCTTGTCCGAACGCGCGTAACCATAATAGGGAATGACGGCGGTGATGCGTTCAGCGGATGATCGCCGAAAGGCATCGAGCATCACCAGTAGCTCCATCAGATTGGCGTCCGTGGGCGGGCAGGTAGGTTGCACCAGGAAAACATCCCCACCACGAACATTTTCATCAATCTGAAAATTGAATTCCCCATCCGAAAAGCGTTCCGCAAATGCCCGCCCCATGTCACAGCCCAGATGACGGCAAATCTCTTCGGCCAATCTGGGGTTCGCGTTTCCGGAAAAGACTTTGATGCCTCCGGTTGTACTCATACAATCAGCGATAAGTGATAACTGGTGCTAAGGATTGGCGAGAAGGCCACTATTTATTCCTGCGCGCCCACAACTCAGTCATTGAAGAATGGCTGGGGCGGGAGGATTCGAACCTACGAATGCCGGTTCCAAAGACCGGTGCCTTACCACTTGGCTACGCCCCAGTATCAATTCCCGGATCAAAAGAGCGTAAGAGTCTCAACGAACTCAACGCGACGAGATACTCTTCGCGCGACAGGGTAACACACGGCAAACTGAGCCAGCCAACTTCCGCTTGCAGCTCCCGAACGGCGCGCTGCTGCGCCTGCGGGCTGTCAAAGATACCAAAGACACTCGAGCCACTTCCAGCAAGCAAAGCGCCACGGGCACCAGCCTGAAGCAGGGCGTCTCTGGCCCGCCCAATTTCCGGCTCAATATCAAAGATCACCTTTTCAAAGTCATTGACCAGTTGCTCGTCGAGAAGGGTTAGATCTGAATCGACCGGACCCCCGTTCTCACGAGGACTAGAAAGAATAGAGGCGGCATTCTCTGTTGTCAAGCGACTGGATCTGAGTGCTGAATATGCTTCGAGGGTGGAGACAGCAGCCTTTGGTTTGATGATTAGAAGGTGCTTCGGCGGAGAGGAAGACTGTTGTCTGACCGTTGAGCCGGTTCCCGTAGCCAGAGCCCTGCCGCCAACAAAGAAGAATGGAACGTCTGTTCCAATTGTCGCCCCAATTGCCATCAATTCATCAAGCCCCGCCGCCAACCCCCACAGATGGGCCAAGCCAAGGACGGTGATGGCCGCGTTTGATGAGCCTCCTCCTAATCCCGCCTTAATCGGGATACGTTTTTTCAGCGAAATGGTGGCGCCTTGACTGGTCCGAAAGCGATCCTGCAACGCTCGGCCGGCACGAGTAATTAGATTTGCGTGGCCGGTCTCAATCCCGGGATCATCGCAGGAGAGTACTATCCTGTCGTCAACCCGCGATGCGAGTTCGATTTCGTCATGCAAGGAGACGGTTTGCAACACTGTTCTCACTTCGTGATAGCCGTCGGGGCGCTGGCCCAATACTCGCAAATTCCAGTTGATCTTGGCGAAGGAAGGCAGCACAAAGGCAGAAATAGCCACGCTCGACTGACCTCTCTTGATAGCGCCAGCCGCCACGTCAGAAGCTAGTTGGAGTGCTAACGCTGTATGAAAACCTGGGTTAAGAAAACACTTCCGTCCCGAGAAACAAAACTGCCGACCGCCGAGTCTTGAAAATCACCAGAAAGGATATTCTCGCGGTGCCCCGGTGATAGCATCCATCGCTCCACGGCCAAGGCGCCCGGATCATCAAAGCCTTGATTATACGCGATGTTCTCGGCAATAAGTCGGAACCGGATAATGCCCACTTGGCGCGCGCGATCCTTGAGACGCAATCCACTGGGCGATTCGTGCGAGAAGTACCCGAGACGCGCCATCTCTTCGGAGTGCTGGCGCGCCATAACGCAAAGCGCCGGATCCCACCCAAGGGGAGCTAGTCCTTCATGTACGCGCTGCTCGTTTGTCCGGTCGAATGCTATCCGCTCAATTGCGTTGGCATCCTCTTTTGCGGGAAACGAACTGGGAAAGGATTCACCTTCGGCAGGCACGTCCAGAATCTCGCCTCTGCGAACTCTTGGTTTCGCTCCATTTGCAGGCGCAGTCATCAAGCGCGCTACTCGGTGAGCCGGAATCTCCTGAGCATAGAGCTCTTTTGCAGAACCGGAGAGAAGAAGAACCGTGATAACCGCCAATGCCAGACGACCGTTTTTGAGAAGTAACGCTCTGGCTAAGGTGGGGGTCGAATCATTCATGGCAGGGAGCTTAGGATTGCGTTAATAGCCGAAGTTAGTTGGCACCTGTGAGGATCTTTACAAAAAACCTGCTGGACGAGGCGAGGCCAAAACAATCAACTGACAGCGTAGCAGAGGATAGGCCGCAGGATCAACATCTTTTAAACTATTCGATGGTTTCAGGCGTGAATTGTTGGAGGGTGCGTTGCCACGAGGTGCGAAATGGGTAGCAGTAAAGTAGTACTGCCACGGCTACCAGTCCGGCGCCGTAGGTGTAAAAGTCGTTTCCCGTGAGCAGCGTGGCTACAAAACCCATTGCCGCTATCACAGCACCGAGTAGCGCCACCTGCAAGGTTGTTTTCTCCAGTGTTTGCAGGAGACCAGTAGCACCTTGCAGGGCGGCGATGTCTTGTAACCTCATTGCCGCAAACTTTGTGCGGCGCAATGCTACCGACCCTAGCCCAAACACCAGGATTGTTATCCTGAGGGCGATATCTAATGGCGGGTTGTTTTGGTGTCGTAAGAACCCTTTGCCGAGACGAGCCACTACCGAAAGGAGCACCACGGCAATAAGGAGACCAGCCACTGTTGTCGCTGTTGCGCGGTGGCGGCGGAACAGTTCAGCTTGTATTCCGGCCAGTTGATTAGACGACACGTCGCTTCCTTTATGGGCAGAACAAAACACAGTCCGCAATTCTGAGATCTTCCGTCCGACCTCAGCGCGGTTTGATGCCGGGCGCCGGAGTAGCAACTGGAATCATTGTGCCGCCCTGGGTGGAGGTCTGGACAGCACGACGTGAGTTTGAGTTCACTGGCGCGGGCGTGCTGCGCTGAACCGGCGCAAGGGGCGTGGTATTTTCAGGTAGCTGGCCGTTATACTTCAGGGCCTCGTCAATCAAATCGCTACCTTCCTTACTTTCCTTACTAATCAGGATTCCATCCTTGCGCACCGTAACATCGGCGCGCCCGGTAACCTGTAGCATCAGGTTACCCATAAAACCCGGACGCTCCGGCCGCTGAAGATCTTTTCTCGCTGCATCGGGTTCAGGAATTGGTGCCCCAATGATATTCAATTGCTCACGGGCCTTTTCCGCGAAATCGCTGTTTGGAAAGTTTCGCACAATCTCCTGATAGTATTTCGCAGCTTCATCGGGCTCTTCTTCTTGTTGATAGGTGTACGCAAGACGGAATAGCACCTCGTCTCGCAGAGAGAAGTTAGGATATTTCTCGATGATCTCCTTAAAACGCGATTGGGCGCCCTTCAAGCCACCTTTCCCCGCCTTATACCGCGCGCCCAGGTAGAATGTGCCGACCTGGAAATTGTGCATCGCCAGATTTTCCTGAACCTCGTTTAGCCTGTCCTGTACCTCTGGCCGCAGCGATGTTTGCGGAAATTGCTGCAACAACACTTTCAGCCGCTGTTCAGCCTTTCGCGCGTGCGTGATATCGCGATCAGAAAGCCCCATCTGACGCATTTCAGATTCCGCGACCTTGAGCATCGCGTCGTCCGCCAAGGGATCTGTTGGAAAGAAGGTTAGCCAGTCCTGGTAAGCCTGGGCCGCCTGAATCAGCGCGCTTGTTGTCCCTTCCAAATAGAAAGAGTCGGCGATCGCAAGCTTTGCCAGGGGGAGAAAGGGCGAGTCGGGATACGTATTGATGATTGTTGTGAAGAGAAGCCGGCCCGTTTCGTGGCGGCCTTTGCGCACTTCTTTGGCTGCCTCTTCAAAAAGCACTCGGTCACGTCCGGGCGCCACTCCGCCGGTTAACTCCGAATACTTCTCATCATCGCTACCGCCGAACAGCCCCAGAAACTTCCCTTTCTTCTTCTTCTTCACGTTTGCCGCGGTCACCGGGGCCGTACGCGCGCTGGCCGAGGCCTGTAATCCCGACTGTACTCTTGTGTCAATTTCCGCGACTGACGCTTCCAGGCGCTCAAGCACCGTAGTGTCGTAACGTTCGGAACGCTCCTGCTTAACCCGCACATCATTGACCTCGGAAAGAATAGAAGCCACTTCCTTTTCCAGACCACGCAGTCTTTCACGCGGGTCATCGAGGTTCGGCTTCTCGTCCTTCTTATCCGGGCTGCTCTGGGCCATCGAAGATATGGCGCTCGTCAGTGACCGGCGCATCGATTCGAGTTTCGATCGCATTACGTCGAGACGCTGGATGGCTGATAGATCGCTCTGCTGCTTGCCTTGGCTCTGCGCCCAAGCAACGCTAAATAAACTAAACAACAGCGTGAGGCAGAGTGCCGGTCTGGCTAGCAGGCGAACCAACAGGCGAAAATCCATGATAAGAAACCTCCAAAACAGATTGCCGATTACACCCATTCAACCGTAGCGGCGCGCAATTCCCGAACAGCTGCCTCCGCATCTTTCGCGTGAAACACTGCTGAACCAGCGACGATTATCTCCGCTCCGGCAGCAACCACTTGGCCAATATTGTGGCGGTCAATGCCGCCGTCGATCTCGATACGCACGTTCAGCTGCCGCTCTTCGATCATCCGCCGCAACCGGCGAACTTTATCCAGCGCTTTTGGTATGAACTGCTGGCCCCCGAACCCTGGATTGACCGACATCACGAGCACATAGTCGGCAAAGTTTAGCGCTTCTTCCAGCGACTCAGCCGGAGTTGCCGGATTCAGAACCACACCGGCTTTGGCTCCGGCCGCCTTAATCGCCATCAGGGTTCTATGCAGGTGCGCGTCTGCTTCAACATGAACGGAAACCATCGACGCTCCTGCCCGGACAAACTGTTCAGCGTAACGACCCGGTTCGGAGATCATCAAGTGTGTATCGATAGGCAGGCGCGTAACGGCGGAGAGCGACTTAACCACTGGCAAGCCCACGGTGATGTTAGGCACGAAATGTCCGTCCATCACATCCACGTGCAGGATCGCAGCCCCACCACGCTCGACCCGCTCAATCTCCGCACCCAGACACGAAAAGTCTGCTGACAAGATCGACGGTGCAATATCGATGCTTCTGTCCGCCATCATTTCAAAACTTCAATCCGGGCGATTGCTTTGCTTCCCGGGGGAAGGCTTCGCCGCGGGCGAGAGCCTGTTCACGTTTCGGTTTGTATTTCCGATCAAGTTTGCATTGGCAGCGACGCGGGCGGAATCTGCATTGTTCGCGCTATTGAGATTCCGGCCAGCATTCACGTTCGGTGTGCTCGTGTTGCTGTTGGCATTCGTAGCAACTCGGTTTACGTTGTCGTTCTCGTTAGCGTTTTTATTCACAAGCTTCTGACGCCTGGGTTTACTTTCATTCGTGTTGGCTGACGCCTGGATGTTGCGATTCTCGACCGGTTTCTCCTCAGTTGGTTGATCCGGAATCGCTCCATCTGTCGACTCTCCTTCTTTGGCGGCACGGCTGATGTCCATGGCTACTGTCTGACCGGCCTTGACCACCTGACCAGACCGGGGCAACTGAAATAATACCGTGTCAGCCTTCAATTCTCGACTTGGCCGCGATGCTCGTACCCGAAAGTTCAGGCCAGCGTCTTCCAAAATGCGTTCTGCTGCAAAACGGTCTATTCCGACAACATTAGGCACAGTGACTTCGGGGCTACGCAGGGACAGGTAGACGGTTGTAGCAAGACCAAACAGGAATGCGATGGCAATCGAGATGGCAATACCAAGTCTGCGAAAAACGGCAATTATGCGGGCAGCCACACTCACCGACTTACTGGTCACCTCCGGTTGAATACCGACTGCAGGCGCCAAGTTCCGAAGTCTAGCACCCACTATCACCTGCCGCAAGCAAGCCTATTTCTTAAAGCTATAACCTTTGGCGGGAAAAGGCAGCGATAAAAAACCCATCCGTACCCTGACGATGTGGCCAGGTGCGTATTGCGCCAAACGTTGTAATCAGCGAGGCATCAACCGGCGGTTTGGCCATTTGAAATCCGCTCTCGCGCCCGAGAAAGTCTGTGATCAGGTGTTCGTTCTCCTCCGGCTCGACTGAACAGGTTGAATACACCAACCACCCACCGGGTTTCACAACACGTGCGGCTTTTGCAAGGAACAGTTTCTGGCGCGTCGCCAAATCGCCAATATCATGGGGTGAGATGCGCCACTTGATCTCGGGGTTGCGCCTTAAGGTCCCCGTCCCCGAGCATGGCGCGTCCAGGAGGACTCTATCAAACGACTCCTCCGGAAAAGGTAAGGATTGAGAGGCATCCAGCAATAGGCAGCTTATCCGCGCAAGTTGTTGCTGCCGGGACGTTTGCTCCACAATTTTCAGTCGATGGCCATACAGGTCTGCGGCAATAATTCTACCCTGCGTTAGTTGTTCGGCAATCTGTGTCGCCTTACTCCCGGGTGCCGCGCAAAGGTCGAGAATTCGGTCTTCAGGTCTCGCTCCCACAACCTCGACAACCAATTGCGATGCCTCATCCTGGAGGTAAATACGAGCTTCACGGGCCAACTCCCAGACCACATCCGGCGCTCCCGCAACTCGCCAACCTTCCTTCGCGACGCGTGAAGCTTGCACATTCGCCCCGGCTGCCCGCAGTCGGTTGACTACTTCCAGCCGGTTGGACCTCGCGTTCACCACCCTAAAAGCGACCGGAGCTGGTTGATTGTTTGCTACAGCAAGTCTCTCGGTTTCCTCGGTGCCGAAATTTTTGGTCCAACGCTGAATGAGCCACGGAGGGTGTGAAGTTTTCACCGCCAGACGCTCAACCGGATCCAGAACTTCTGCCACGGGATCGTAATCTGGCTCACGTTTTGCGCGGCGCAAAACTGCATTGACAAATCCTTCAGCCGACCTGAGCCGTGCGCGGCGTACCAGATTGACCGATTCATTAACTGCCGCTGACGCGGGGATGCGTGAGAGAAGACGCAGTTGATAGAGTCCGAGATTCAGGATCGTCTGAATTGTCGGATCCACGCTGGAAAGTTTTCGGTTTGCATAGTGCTCTATGAGTCGACCCAGCCACAATTGCCAGCGCAACACACCCAACACCAGCTCGTGAGCTAGAGCACGATCAGGAGCGCTCAGTTCCGTCGCCCTATCAGCCAGAAGAATTGACGCGAATGAGCCGGTGTCTTCGACGCGCCGCAGGATTTCGAATGCCGCCAGCCGCGCTGGCGAGACCGCGCTAAATTTCGCCAAAACGATCGCCAACCTTCAACTCCGTACCGTTCATAAAATCGCGAACATACATCCTGCGTTTCGCCTCAGGTTGTATTTCCAGCAAATTGAGCGCCGTGCCTTTGCCGCATTTCACCACCAGTGCATCGCCATGTGCGGCAACGATTTGCCCTGCTGCGGCTCCATCTTCGGGAGACGGTTCAGGCTTAGCTCGCCAAACTATCAGCCGCCGCGAACGATAAAACGTATACGCGGTGGGCCAGGGTTGAAAGCCTCTAACACAACGCTCAATCTCCACGGCGCTGTCGGTCCACCTAATCAGTCCATCTTCCCGCTTGAGCATTGGTGCAAAGGTTGCATCTCGTTCTCGTTGGGGCCGAGGCGTTATTGAATTAATCTGGGCAAGCGTTGCGATCAAGAGATCCGCCCCGATCAGGGCCAGTCGCTCGGAAAGGTCGGGCGCTGTCTCATCTTCCTTTATTTGCAGTTTCTGCTGGAGCAGAATCGGACCAACGTCGAGTTGCTCCTCGATGAACATGGTAGTGACGCCCGTGCTTCTTTCGCCGTTTACAATTGCCCAGTTTACGGGGGCTGCTCCGCGATAGAGTGGTAGCAGTGAAAAATGGACGTTCAGACAACCGCGGAGCGGCGCCCGTAAAAATTCCGCCGGCAGGATTCGACCATAAGCGACAACGACCGCCAGTTCCGCCGCATGCGAGGCAAACAAACGCTTTGCTTCGTCGGTCTTAATTCTGGATGGCTGATGGACCTCCAAACCCTGCGAGGTGGCGAATTGCTTCACAGGAGACACGGCTATCTTGTTGCCGCGGCCTGATGGTTTATCGGGCTGGGTCCAAACTGCGACTATCTCGTGTCCTGCTGCGAGCAAGCGCCGCAATGAGGGAACCGCGGCTTCGGGTGTGCCCATAAAAACTATGCGCATAGAATGCTTCCAAAATAGCAACAGGTGACAGTTGCGTTTAAGGCTCTGTCACCTGATTGCGGGCTCCGAAACAAAAATAAACTTGGGAAAAGACTCCTCAGATGGCCGTTCCAACCTCGACACGCTTGGTTGTTGCGCCTACTTTCTCTGCTGAAACTTTCGCCTGTAGAAATAGTCCAAGGTAGTCGCGACCACCGGCTTTCGAATCGGTCCCCGACATGTTGAAACCACCAAACGGATGCACCCCCACCAATGCCCCGGTGCATTTACGATTCAAATACAGATTGCCTACGTGAAATTCCTTTCGGGCACGGGCCAACTTCTCTTCGTCGCTGCTGTAGACAGCACCCGTTAAACCATACTGTGTGTCATTGGCGATCCTCAAAGCGTCCTCGAAATCGTTAGCCCGGATCGCGGCGAGCACTGGGCCAAAAATCTCTTGCTGTTCAATAGTGGCTCCGGGCTTCACATCCGCAATAACAGTGGGCTCGATGAAAAAGCCCTTTTCGCCGTCTGAGCCACCGCCCGTCAAAACTCGACCGCCCTCAGCCTTTCCCTTTTCGATATAGTCGTTAATGGTCCTAAAGGCCTTCTCATTGATTACCGCCGCCATCGTTGTAGAGCTGTCTGTTGGATCGCCCACCCTAATCTTTTCTGTACGCTCAACGACTTTTGCGAGCAGCGAATCGTACACGCGCGTATCAATAATTGCCCTCGAGCACGCGGAGCACTTTTGGCCCTGAAAACCGAACGCCGACTGCACTATGCCCGTCGCTGCATCGTCGAGATTCGCGTCGTCGGCAACGATAATGGCATCCTTGCCACCCATCTCGGCAAGCACGCGTTTGATCCAGAGTTGACCATCGTGAACCTTTGCGGCGCGCTCATTAATCCTCAGCCCAACCTCTTTGGATCCTGTAAAAGCGATGTATCGTGTTTTAGGGTGGTCTACCAATACATCTCCCACTTCCGCGCCGGATCCAGTCAGAAAGTTGAGCACTCCGGCCGGCAGCCCCGCTTGCTCAAGGATCTCGAAAAACTTGTACGCAATTGTTGGAGCATCAGATGACGGTTTTAGTATTACGGTGTTTCCGGTGACAAAAGAAGCGAGCGTCAATCCAGCCATGATAGCCAGCGGAAAGTTCCAGGGCGGGATCACGGCGCCGACACCAAGGGGGATGTACTCGAGCCGATTATCTTCGCCGGGAATCTTTGTCAGAGGCTGGCCGGTGGCGTAGCGAACCATTTCACGACCGTAAAACTCACAGAAATCGATCGCCTCCGCCGTATCACCATCCGCTTCAGCCCATGATTTCCCCACCTCGTAGACCATCCAGGCCGACATCTCATGCTTGCGGGCGCGCAAAAGCGCCGCAATGCGAAACAGCAAATCGGTACGCTCCTGGACGCCGGACTTTTTCCAACTCTCGAATCTCTTCGCTGCCGTCTCCACTGCGCGGTCCGCCAGTTCCTTCGTGGCTTTATGAAAACTGCCGACCACCTGTGTACGATTGGAGGGGTTGATGCTGTCGAGTTTGCTCCCAGTAGTAATACGTTCGCCGCCAATTACCAGTGGATACTCCCGGCCCAGTTCACTCGCCACTTTCTTAAGCGCAGCCCGCATAGCCTGCGCATTCTCTTCCTTGCTGAAGTCAGTGAGCGGTTCGTTGCGAAATTCTGTTGGCATATCGAGTCTCCAGATTTCTATTGTGAATTTCGGATTGCGGATTGCGAATTTTAGATCTTGAGGCTTGAGTAACTGCGTTTCATGTATCTCTGGCTTCTGTCAGAACCACTGACCGGCTTTCTGAAGTTTCTTGATTTTGCGTTTCACAATCTCCCTTTTGATCGGACTCATCTTGTCCAGAAAGACTATGCCGTCGCAATGGTCTGTTTCGTGCAACATACAGCGAGCCGTGAGCTCCATTCCGTCTAACTCAAACTGATTCCCGTTAATGTCATGGGTCCGAACTACTGCGCGCAGGCCACGCTCCACAGGCGTAAAAATTCCCGGAAACGACAGGCAACCCTCATCGCCATTCTGCGTGCCCTCGATCCGCAGCACTTCAGGGTTAATCATTACCACACGCTGGTCGGGATCCTTGCCTCCCGAACAATCCATTACAAACAGTCGCTTTGACACCCCAACCTGCACAGCCGCAAGCCCAACCCCCGGCGCTGCGTACATTGTTTCGAACATATCGGCAACAAGTTTTTTAAGCTTGTCGTCAAATTCCGTGACCGGATCAGCGGGTGAATCAAGAACTGGGTTCGGCCACTTTACTACAGGTAACAACGCCATTCTTATGACTTCCAATCTAAAGAGAACTCATCGATTCGATGTCAATTCTACGACGAACGCTGCTTGCATGCCAGTGTGGTGCTAAGCGAATACAGAAACGCTGCCTCAGCAGTTGCTTGAAAGAGTTTTCTGAAATCGCATCCTTGGTTGAATTTCTCGCCATCTAATAGCCTCGCAACTGCTCTCTGTAACCCTCGAAATTACGCTTCATCTCGCCAAGGCTATCGCCCCCAAACTTGTCGCGCATAGCTGCCGCTAAAACAAGCGCAACCATTGCTTCACCTATTACGCCGCCGGCGGGCACCGCAGTGATGTCAGACCGCTCAAATCCGGCAGGTTGTTCTTCTTTCGTATCGATATCCACTGATCTCAGCGGGCGACGAAGAGTCGAAAGAGGCTTCAGGTGAGCACGAATTCTGATCTCCTCGCCATTCGTAATTCCGCCTTCAAGTCCACCGGCCCGGTTTGTCTGGCGAACAAACTGTTTCGTCTCGAGGTTGTAGGCAATCTCATCATGTACTTCCGAGCCAGGCAAACTGCTTGCTTCAACTCCAGCGCCGATAGAAACCGCTTTCACAGCCGGGATGGACATTACCGCGGCAGCTAGACGGCCATCGAGTTTGAGATCCCACGCTGTATGCGAGCCCAGTCCAGGTATAACCCCATGTGCCACCACTTCAAAGATCCCACCTAATGTGTCACCGGCTTCGCGCTTGGAGTCTATCAACTCAACCATCTTCTTTTGCGCTTCGCTATCAGCACACCGTAGCGGCGCTTCTTCTGAAATTGCCACAACGTCTGGCCAGCTCAATTCCAGAGGCTTGTCCGGGATTCCACCGAGTTGAATTACATGACTACGAATTGAAGCACCAAAACTGCCAAGCAGCTGTTTTGCCAACGCTCCACAGGCGACTCGGGCAGCCGTTTCCCGCGCCGAGGCGCGTTCAAGCACATTGCGGAGATCGCGAGCAGCATATTTCTGCCCCCCTGCCAAATCAGCGTGTCCCGGGCGCGGACGGCTCAAACGGCGCGATCTGCCGGCTGCGACCTCTTGCGGTTCCACGGCCATCACATCAGTCCAGTTGGACCAATCCTTGTTTTCAATCATCAAAGCAAGCGGTGAACCAAGCGTGAGACCATGCCTGACCCCACTAAGGATCTCTACGTGGTCGTGCTCAATCTTCATGCGCCCGCCCCGGCCGTAGCCCCACTGGCGGCGCTCTAACTCACGATTGATTTGGTCGATAGCTACGGGCATACCGGCCGGTAGTCCTTCCACAATCGCCACCAGGGCGCGACCATGAGATTCCCCGGCTGTGGTGAAACGGAACATTGGTGGCTTAGATAGTGGTCAGTTGTCAGTCGTCCGTGGCCCGTTTTGCCGCGAGCCATCTATCATATCTCATTTGACACTTGGCATTTTTCATTTGCATCACACGTTAAGGCTTCACCCGTAGTAGAGCCACACTAGAAATTGAGAGTCGACTGTCGCAAATAGTGGCAAATGGAAAATGTCAAATGAGACATGATAAATCAGCCTCGCTCAAACTGACCCCGCGTACCACTGAGCACGGGCTACGGACCACTGACTAGGCCAGAAACTCCTCAGAAAATATGTTCCCGCGGCCCAGTATGCCTGCCGGGTCAAAAGCGCGCTTGAGGGCTGCCATCTCGCGGAGGTGCTTCTCGCCATAGAGCATCGCCAGATACGGGCGCTTGAGCTTGCCTATACCGTGCTCGGCGGAAATCGTACCGCCCGCCGCGATCGCCTGCCGCACGAATGCAAGATAAAGGTCGCGTGCTTTCACCGCCTCACTATCGTTGCGCGGCAATATGTTTAGATGGACATGGTTATCACCAATATGCCCGAATATCGTGTAACGTAAATCGGTTGAGCGAAGCGACTGCTGATACGAGCGCAGCAGTGTCGGAAACTCTGCATCCCCGACCGCCATATCGGTGGAAACTTTCCGCTGCTGGTACCGGGAAAACCATTCATTCATCAGTACAGGCAATTGATGACGAAACTCTCGCAACCTGGCCTGGTCGACCTCATCCGTGGCAAACCAGGATTCATTGACTGACGCATGATGAGACTCGAGTAGTGACTGCCACTCGTGCAAGAGTAGATCTTCGGTGGCCTCATTGGTTTCCTGCTCGAAAAAGATTGCTCCTACTGCGTCCACAGGAATCTTCTCATACTTCTCACGCAAGAATCTGAGCGATTCAACATCGAAATACTCAAGCGCCCGAGCGTCAATCCCGGGCCCTGAAGATCCTTTCCCGTTTTGAGCTTTTGCGCGAGAGGCGAATGATCGCGTGCGAGCGTCCGCAACAAATGTCAATAGATCTGTCTCTAAGTTGAAGAATACTACTCCTGAAAAGAGCGCTTCCGGTTTTGCCAGCAGCTTAACCTCTACTTCCACGATAACTCCAAGCGTGCCTTCACTACCGATAAACAGATCCAGCGCGTCCATGTCAGGCTTTACAAAATAGCCGGCCGCATTCTTCCGGGTTTGAGGCATTTGGTAAGAGGGCAACTGAATGTCGATTTTTCTTCCGGAAGGCATGGGGATACATAACTTTCCATTATGATCGGCCAGAACCTCCCCGCGGCTCAGGTTGAGGAGCTCCCCTTCGGGCAAAGCAAGCAGAAGTCGGTGCACGTAGTTTCGCGTTGGTCCATACTTAAAAGTGCGCGCGCCAGAGGCGTTGGTTGCTACTGTACCACCCAGGAAGCACTGGCGCTCGGTAGGATCGGGGGGATAAAGCAGTCTCCTGGCTTCCACCGCTCGCTGTAGATCGCCGAGCAACACGCCAGCTTCTGCAACCGCCTGCGCTACCCCATTGTGAGAGGTAATGCTCTTGAGGTGATTCAGTTTGTCGGTGGCTAGCACGATGCCACCGAAAGGAACGCGACCTCCAACCGTGCCGGTGCCGGCTCCTGAGACGGTGACCGGTGCGGCAGTTCGCGTAGCTTGAGCAAGAATTTCGGCAGTATCCTCACCTGTTTCCGGAAACACAACGCGTTCAGCGTGTCCGCCAGACAGGTTGCTGGTATCGGCCAGAAAGGATCGGATCTCATCTGGGTTTACTTTGCTCAGCATAGCGCGAAGGAGTGACGGGGTTTGCCTTAGGAAAACACTATTTGTCTACTCATGTTAGCTGTAATTCGCGTTCGCGCAAGATCTTCAAACGATCGCGCAGTTCAGCCGCCTTCTCAAATTCGAATCGTTTTGCGGCGGCGCGCATTTCAGCATCCAGCCGGCTGATGGTGGCTTCGATGTTTGCTGCGGAATACTCCTCAATCTCTTCCAGCTCCATTGGCGCCTTGAAATAATCGGCCTCCGCGGCACTAATGAGAGTCGCTTCAATTGGCTTGACGATGGTCTGCGGTGTGATTCCCTGCTCCCGGTTGTAAACCTCCTGTACTGCGCGGCGCCGATGTGTTTCCTCAACGGCACGCTTCATTGAGTCTGTCATGCGATCCGCGTAAAGAATGGCTTTGCCCCGGGCGTTGCGCGCGGCTCGACCAATGGTCTGGATCAGAGACGACTCCGAACGAAGAAAACCTTCCTTGTCCGCGTCTAGAATCGCTACCAGAGATACTTCCGGCAGGTCGAGCCCTTCCCGAAGCAGATTAATGCCAACGAGCACGTCAAACTCACCGCGACGCAGGTCGCGCAGAATCTTGATGCGCTCCAGCGTTTCGATGTCCGAATGCAAATAACGAACTCGGACTCCTACTTCTGTAAAGTATTCCGTCAAATCTTCCGCCATTCGCTTTGTCAGGGTTGTGACAAGTACCCGCTCTTTTCGTTCAGCGCGCTGGCGGCACTCCTCCAGCAAATGATCTATCTGACCTTTTACGGGATGGATCTCAACCTCGGGATCCATTAAACCTGTCGGTCTGATTATCTGTTCTACAACTTCGCCACCCGTCTTGGTCAGCTCGTATGGACCAGGTGTGGCAGACACATAGATCGTCTGGCCGATCCGCGATTCAAACTCTTCAAAGTTCAGAGGTCGATTGTCGAGTGCCGATGGTAGACGAAAACCATACTCAACTAGGGTTCGCTTACGAGACTGGTCCCCTTCAAACATTCCTCGCACCTGCGGTATTGTTTGATGCGACTCATCAATAACCATCATCGTATCCCGCGGCAGATAATCCAGCAGCGTGGGCGGCGGCTGCCCAGGTTTTTTGCCCGTAAGATGGCGAGAATAGTTTTCAATACCACGGCAAAAACCCATTTCTTTAATCAGTTCGAGATCAAACATGGTCCGCTGGTGCAAGCGTTGCGCTTCGAGCAGCTTTCCCTCGGTAATCAACTTGGGCTCCCACCACTCCAGCTCTTCGCGAATCGATTTCAAGGCCCGCTTAATTGTGGGTCGCGACATCACATAGTGGCTCTTTGGGTAGATTGGCACGCGCGAAGTATGTTTCTTGACCACTTCGCCGAGGAGCGGATCGATTGTGGAGATAGAATCGATTTCGTCGCCCCAAAGCTCAATGCGATAAGCTTGATCCTGATAGCTGGGAAAGACCTCAACAACATCACCGCGAACACGAAAGGTACCTCGCTGAAAATTGACATCCAAACGTTCATATTGCAGTTCCACCAATTTTTTCAGAAGCGAGTCGCGCGTGAGACGCCCGCCGGGCTCGAGGAAAAGCAGCATCCCGTAATAGGCATCCGGATCACCAAGGCCATAAATGCAGGACACACTCGCTACGACAATTACATCGTTGCGTTCGAACAAGGCTCGAGTCGCCGACATGCGCAGCCGGTCAATTTCTTCATTGATTATTGCCTCCTTCTCGATGTAGACATCCGCCGCCGGGACATAAGCTTCGGGTTGATAGTAATCGTAATAAGAGACGAAATATTCGACGGCGTTTTCCGGAAACAGCGATCTAAACTCCTGAAACAATTGGGCCGCCAGGGTCTTGTTGTGAGCGAGCACCAGGGTAGGCCGCTGCGTCCGTTCGATCACACTGGCAACGGTAAAAGTCTTGCCGCTGCCGGTTATTCCCAGTAGTACCTGATCTTTCAAACCATCGCGCAGTCCTCTGACTAAGCTATCGATCGCCTGCGGCTGATCACCCTTCGGGCGATATTCAGAGTGGATTCTAAAAGGCATGCCTTAGTGAATAGTAAATAGTAAATCGTAAATAGTGAACGGCACCGGTGGCGAATTCCGGTGTGGTACCGCTCCTACTATTTACGATTTACAATTCACTATTTACTGTCTTACTCACGCCGCTGACGGGGTGGTCTCGCGTGCCTGGCTGCTGATCTGATATATCGCTTCCATTACCGCTGAGCGAACCTCTGAAGGCAACGAACCCCGCACTGCCAGCCGGCGAAAAGCCGGAACAATATCAGCCTGACCACTCAAGGCAAGGAGCTTTACTACAGCTAAGCGAACCTCGATATTGGGATGCTCTTCCACCGCACGCATGAGAGGATGCACTTCGCCTGCCTTGGCCATCAGGAACAGCAGCGAAAATGCATCGTATGTCTTTTCGCGGCTCTCACCAGTGAGATTACTGATTGCATCGCTAGCCAAACCCGACCCGGCGAGGGCGGCCCCGATTCGTCGCCGCCGCTCCGGTGAACCTTCGCGGAGCGCGCGCGTAAATGATGCGGCGCGATCCACCTGGAGACTGTATAAGGCACGAGCCGCCGCATTTCTAACATCGATAGACGGATCGTCGAAGGTCCGGCTGATGCAAGGAAACGCATCCTCGCCACCGATCTGGGCGATATCACTAAGGGCACCGGCCCGTTCATGCGGTTCTTCGCTACTCAGTTTGCGCAGCAGTTCGGCCGGAATGCCCGAGTCATCTTCTGCCTGGGCGATACCCTTCTCGGCCTGTTTCACATCGAGTGTCTTGACAGGCTCGCTTGGCTGCCCAGAAAGCTCGCCAGTGGGTACGACGACAGGCTCAGAAATGCTGTCTTCGACAACTATCGTCTCTGTGGCTGACTGATTAACTTCGACCTCGACCCAGGATATTTCTTCATTAACGGCTGAGGCTAACGTTTCTTCAGTCTTCACGATTTCGAAAGCGTCAATTTCTTGAGAAAGTCGAATTTGCGCTTCCTCATCGCCTATTCGCCGCGCCTCATCTTCCGCCCGAACGCGCGCCTCTTCAGCTAAACGTAGCGCTTCCTCAGCTCTAAGGAGTGCCTCCTCCTCCGCCCGGAGACGAGCTTGTTCATCTCGCATTCTCGCTTCAGCATCTGCGCGACGCTGGGCCTGTTCTTCGGCGCGAAGCCAAGCATCATGGGCCAGGCGATTTGCTTCTTCCTCGGCTTTTAGACGCGCCTGTTCCTCTTCCTTGATCCGGGCCTGCTCCTCTCTCAACCGGGCTTCAGCCTCGGCGCGGAGCAACCCTTCTTCTTCCGCTCGGACGCGAGCCTCTTCGGCCAGGCGATGAGTCTCCTCTTCCGCCCTCAACCGCTCTTGCTCGGCAAGCTTCAGGCGCGCCTCCTCCTCTTTCAACTGCGCCTGCGCTTCGGCGCGAAGGCGATTCCCCTCCTCAATTCGTAAGCGAGCAGTGGCAGCCACGCGTTCGGCTTCCTCTTCGGCTTTCTGGCGCGCTTCTTCGGCGGCTTGAAGTCTGGCTTCTTCTTCCCGCAAGCGCGCTTCCGCTTCCTCCGAAAGACGCTGAGCTGTAGCAGCTAGTCGTTGCGCCTCTTCTTCCACCCTCAAACGTGTTTCTTCAGCGGCTTCGAGACGTGCCTGTTCTTCACGCAGGTGGGCTTCTGCTTCCTCCACACGACGGCGGGCCAACTCGCCCAAACGCTGAGCCTCGGCTACCGCTTTAACGCGAACTTCTTCCGCCGATGCGAGGCGAGCCTCTTCCTCCCGCAAAAGCGCTTCGGCCTCTTCTGAACGTAGGCGCGCTGCTTCACCCAACCGCTGAGCTTCTTCTAGCGCCTTAATACGGGCTTCTTCCGCGACTGCCAGACGGGCCTCTTCCTCTCGCAAGCACGCTTCGGCTTCTTCCGAACGAAGGCGCGCGGCCTCAGCCAGACGTTGTGCCTCCTCTTCCACTCTCTGACGAGCTTCTTCAGCCGCCGCTAATCGGGCCTCTTCCTCTCGTAAACGCGCTTCGGCCTCTTCCGAACGAAGACGTGTGGTTTCCGCCAAACGTTGTGCTTCTTCTTCCGCTTTCAGACGAGCTTCTTCGGCCGCAGCCAGACGCGCTTCTTCCTCTCGTAAACGCGCTTCCGCCTCGTCCCATCTGAGTCTTGCAGTTTCTGCTAAACGCTGGGCTTCTTCTTCAGCCGCTAGACGAGCTTCTTCCGCGCCGGCTAGGCGGGCTTCTTCCTCACGCAGACGCCCATCCGCCTCTTCCAAACGAAGGCGCGCTGCTTCCGCCAACCGTTCAGCCTCCTTTTCGGATCTCAGCCGAGCTTCTTCCGCGGCTGCCAGGCGGAATTCTTCGTTTCGCAAGCGCGCTTCTGCCTCTTCCCATTTGAGGCGTGCGCTCTCTGCCAGGCGTTGCGCCTCTTCTTCCGCTTTAAAACGAGCTTCTTCCACGGCTGCCAGCGCGGCTTCCTCATGACGCAAGCGCGCTTCGGCCTCTTCCCATTTGAGGCGTGCGCTTTCCGCCAGGCGTTGCGCCTCTTCTTCTGCTTTTAGACGAGCTTCCTCCAGGGCTACCAGGCGGGCTTCTCCCTCTCTCAAACGTGCCTCGCCTTCTTCCACTCGCATTCGCGCTGTGTCCGCAAGTCGCTGCGCCTGCTCCTCGGCTCGTAAACGTGCCTCCTCAGCCCAACGCAGACGCGCCTCCTCGTCTTTCAACCGGGCATCAGCCTGAGCAAGAAGCTGCGCTTGCTCTTCGGCGCGGGCTCGGGACGCGTCGGCAAGTCTTTGCACTTCCTCTTCGGCCCTCTGACGAGCTTCCTCGGCAGCCTTAAGACGGCTTTCCTCTTCGATCAGATGGGCTTCTGCCTGCTCCCTGCGCTGAACTTCTTCTTCCACACGAAGACGCAGCTCTTCAGCCATGCGACGAGCTTCAACCCCAGCTTTGAGGCGAGCCTCCTCTTCCGCCTGGCGTCGCGCTTCCTCTTTTTTCAGTTGAGCCTCAACTTCCGCACGCAGGCGGGTTTCACGCTCAATCTGTTCTTGCTGTTCTTGTTCTGCCTTTCGGAGTGCCTCGATCTCTGCTCTTATGAGCTGCTCTTTCTCGACTCTCTGCCGTGCCTCGAGCTCCGCCTGAGTTCTGAAAACCTCAAGCTGTTCCAAACGGCGTTCTTCTTCTTCAGCGTGACGCCGAGCTTCCTCTTCCACCTGGCGCTGCTGTTCCTCAGCATGGAGTCGGGCCTGTTCGAGGCGGGCGCGTTCCTCCTGAGCACGTTCAAAAGATTCGGCTTCGAGTCGCTGCCGTTCCTCCTCCACACGACGACGCGTCACTTCCTCTTCGAGCCGAGCGCGTTCATGGGCCTCCGCTAGCAAACGAGCTTCTTGCTGGGTTTTCCTGCGAGTCTCTTCAATCTCCTCCCGGCGATTAGCAAGTTCAGTTGCTGCCTGAAGCAACGCTTCCTGCTCCTGCCTGAGTCTTTGCTCCTCAGCAAGGCGTCGCTGTTCGGCGTCGCCCAACAGCCGCTCCTCATTGGCTCGCCGTTGACCCTCTTCTTCACCCACCCAGCGTGTGATTTCTATGGCGGGCAACGGAGCTTCGGCTTCACCTTTCTGCCGGGCACCTTGCCGCAAGGCATAGTGGGTTTCCGCCAACTCCCTCAGATGAAGCTCTTCTTCGGCCCTACGACGCTCTTCCTCCTGGGCCCGGCGGCGGGCTTCCTCCGCTAAACGATGCGCCTCCGCCTCCCCACGCTGGCGCTCGGCGTCTTCTGCTCTGCGCCGCACCTGCTCTGCGGCAGCTTTGCGAGCCACCTCAGTCTCGGCCCGCTTCCGCGCCAATTCCTCTGCCGCCCGCCTCAAGGCCTGTGCTTCCGATCGGAAGCGCGCTTCTTCTTCGGCTCTCATCCGTGCTTGCCGCTCTGCTGCTTCTCGGGCCTGCTCGTCAACTATCCGGCGAGCCTCCTCTTCAGCCTTAAGTCTTCCCGCTTCTTCTGCTGCGCGTTGGCGAGCCACTTCCTCTGCTCGAGACCGGGCCTCTGCCTCAGCCTGGGTCCGTGTCTCGTTTTCCATCTTTAGCCGAGCTTCGTCTTCTTCCGCCTTCCTTAGGGCGCTTACGGCTCCCACTCGCCGCTTCTCGAGCTCATCTGCCGCCTTTCTGAGAGCATGCGCTTCCTGACGAAGACGTTCCTCATCGGAGGCTAACGAATATTCGGGTACGCCAAATGGCTTTGACGGCCGGGCCGGAGGCTTTATCGGCAAGTGCGATTTTCCTGATCCGCGCTGGTCGAGCGCGTCTAGATAGCGAAGAAAGGCTTGTCGCTCCTGAGTAAGATTTGGGTCCTGGGCTGGCTTGGTGGTTGTTTGAACATCCGACTTCTCCAGCTCAGTCTTAGCCTTCGTTACAACGATTGAATTGATTGCGTGTTGAATTATAGCTTCTGGTATTTTGGAGCTGGGTTCCTGAAGGAGATCATTGAGTGCGGGAATCGCCGTCGGGTCACCAATTTGCCCCAGCGATTCGACAGCAGCGCGCCGCACTTCGGGGGCACTATCATAGAGAGCAGCGATCAAATGAGGTGTAGCCAGGGAGCTGCCGACCAATCCCAACTTGCGAGCCGCCGCCACACGTTCCGCGGGTGACGAGGCAGTTCTCATATTCCGAGTTGCCTCCTCAAAATAGCCCTCATCCAAAAAGCTGCGACGTGCGGAGTCGCGCTTATCAAGGGCACGACTGGAAAGCGCCGCCAGTAATTGAGCCTCCACCATCTGACGTCTCGCTGCCTCCTCCGTGCCGATTACATTCTCCTCGCTCCCGAGTCTGCCGCGGCTTCTCTTATCGTGGCTGTCAAATTTTTCAAGCTGGCTCGGCATGTTTCCTGATGGCTGTTTTAGAATCAACTTTCTCAAGTGTGTTTGGGGGGAGAACTCCTGAATCTTGTTTCGCAATGCAGCCACCCACTGCGGGCGCAGTCTGGCAACCAACAGCATCAAACTTCCCAGCAGAAATCCAACAAAAAGAGCAATCAACCAATTTCGCGACTTAGCCTGCTCACTGGGCGTAGCGGCCTCCTCAGCTTTAGGAAACTCACCCGGCGTCGCGGCAACTCCACTCTCCGCGCTGGACTTTGCTGGGGGACTTCCTTCCGATTGCGGCCGATTGTTTTTTTCGGCGGTCTTTGCAGCCTCGTCACGCGCCGAGTTGGCGACGATCAACTCCCCCTGATGCGCAGCGAGGCCCCTCCGGGCCTCGATGCTGCCAACTCCACCTTTTACTGCCGCCGCTGGATTATCAGCAGTAGTGGACGTGGGTGAGGCATTCTGACTGCCAGGCATGGAAAAGATCACATCAAGCTTATTAGATCGCTGATCCACACGAGCTGCGGAGCCAGGTAGTAGCCGGAACGACATGACAACACTATCGCCGGTCTTCTGAACTTGAACATCTTCGAATCCGTTGCCGCGAAGACGTGGTTGCGTCGAGCGGAACTCAGCCACCGGAATTTTAACGTAAAATCGGTCCCCGCGCCGGAAAGCTTCATAATCACTGAGAGATGAATCCGATACGACAGTTACTCGGGAACCAGCAGCAGCATCGTTCGAGCGGACTGAGACGATGCGTTTGTGTCGTCCCAACTGCGTGGCTTCCGAAACGAGCGTGAAGGAAAGCGAAAGCAAGAGCACAAGGGCGAAAGCGCCCGGGTGCCATGTCAATTTAGAACCAACCACATTGATCAGTTTCGCTTTCATGGGGCAAATGAGGGAAGATACCGCCAGTGGCATTATGCGATCCTGAACGTTTTCAGTCCAGAGAATCACCTGTCAGGTTTCGGTTCAAACTGTGGCTCAAACCCGGGCGTGAACACGGGTTCAATGATTGGTTCAGCGATCGTTAACGCGTCTCCTTGTGGCGCCTCCGGAATCGATTCAGCCCTATAAAGGAACGCTTCGGCGGATTCTTCCGTCTTGTTCCGGTTCTGCTCAAGCTTATACATTGCTTCCAACAACTCCGTCTTCAGTGCTTCCGAAACGCCTTCCTTCACTGTCAGTTGTCGCAGCTCCTCATAAACTTCGGGCTGACCGGTATTCGCGAGCAAATGTATGGCCGCGACCCTAACATCCTTGTTTGGATGGTCTGTGATGGCTGCAAGGATCGTCTCTATCATGTTTGCCTTCGCCATCAATGAAAACAGCGAGAAGGCTTCATAGGTTTGGCGGCGATCACAGCTTGCGAGACGATCAATATTTTGACCGACGATTCCTGCCTTGATGCACGCTTTCGCGATCTCCTGCAACATTTCTTCGTCGGCAGTTTCCATCACCCGCGCAAATGCATCAGCTCGATCAAAACTCAAACGGCTCAGGGAACGCGCCGCCGCCGCTCTTACCTCACGTGTTTCATCAGCCATGCCAATCAAGACGGCAGGAAACACGGATTCATGATTGATCGTGCCCAGGCTGGAGATCGCCAGAGCCCGCACGCTCGGTTCGGAATCGCAGCTTGCGCGTTTCGATAGCGCAGTCACAGACCGCTGGACCTGGTATTGAGCAAGGGCCTTCACGGCTTCCGAGCGTTCCTCGATATCGATGGACTCAACCTTGTAGATCGCCGAAATGAATTCGGGCTCACTCGACGACTCTGGCAAATCTTCCACCGGCGTCGGATGATGCGAAGTCATCTGGTTGGCAAAACCATTGCCTGAGGCCGCAGAAAGCAGTGCCGGCTCCGGTATCGCATCGAAGAAATCGAGTCCTTCCACGGAACATGAACTCAGCGCTCGTCCTATAAGGCTGGTAGGAACATCGGGATGCCGGCGCGCCATATCCAACAGGGCGCCAATTGCGGCTGGAACTTTCAACTCGCCAATGCTGACGACTGCCTGATTGCGAACAATGGATTCCGAGTCGTAAAGCCCTTCCAGCAGAAACGGCAGTGCCGCGGCTGACTTGATGTCACCGAGGCAGCGCGCGGCGTACGTCCGATCGAAGGCATCGGGGGCCAGCAACAGAGCTGCACACTGGCGCGCCACAAACCCATACTCCTCCAAGGCCTCGCGGGCCCGGCGACGAGCATTGTCGTCAGCATCGGGTGAAGCCAGGATCTTGATCAACGAGTTTTCGATTGCACGCCGATCGTCGGTGGCGCGCGAGGAAAGCACATCCATGCGGTGGGGCTGCCCCCCAATAAGCTTTCCAACTTCCTGATCTATGCGATAGGCGCCGAAAAGAGTGGCCGGAGTCGAGACCGGCAACCGCACCATCGATTTCGTTTGTCTAGAAAGTGCGCCGCCGTCGCGCATCGAACCGCCGGTCTTTGCCAAACTCGTATTTCGTGAACTGTTTTGCCAGGCGCCATTGGAATCTTCAATTGAATGAGCGACGTCGATGTCCATCTCGTCGTCGAGGTCTCCGGCAACGACCTCCACTCCAGATTCCTTTGAGCGCAGCTTCCATGAGATAACCAGGCCAAAGAGTCCTAGCGCAAGCACTACCAGCACGGACGTGCCTGAGAAGATCGAACTAAAGAATCCTCCTTCCTCGCCCGAAATTGTCACTGTGGTCCCGGACGTTGCCGCGGTATCGTTGCCTGTCGGGCGAGTAGCCGCGGGCTCATCCGAAGCGGGAACGAGACCTTTATTCTCAACAGCAGATGGTGTGGTGTTGGTGCTTGATAACGGTTGAGCGGGGTCTGCCGTTGGATGTTCTCGATTGGAGGAAGATTCCTCAATCGCAAGTGTCGACCTATCAATTGATAGTTGAGGGCCAATGACGTTGCCTTCACCTGTTCTTAGACCATTTACCAAATTCTGCGGTGTCTGTCTTGAACGCCACGGCTCTTCAAAAAGGCTGGCTTCTTCCGAGGATCCTATACTACTGTCCGTGTCGGACCTCGGCTGCAGTTTTCCCTCTATTGAAAGAGATAGACTGTTGTCATAGTCCTGCACCGTAACGTTTGTCCCTGGCCTGGTCTGGACCAGAATCTCAATGGACCTTCCGACCCTCCGAATTCTGATGCCTCTACCAGTCTTAATTGAATCTCGAGCGACTGCATTTGGCACCACTACGTGATAGCCCTCAGAATCCTGCCAGGTCTGAGCGCGACCGAGGCCGCCATCGCCTGCGATGGATACTATGGTCCGATTCGAAGAAGTGGTTGTGGTAACGCTGGAGAGGCTGACGGTCCCGCTAAGTTGCGCGTGGGAAACGGGCAGCGGACCCAATCCAAGGATCGCGAGGATAACGAGTATCAGATTGCTTTGCATCCGGGTCGAACGTGGTGTTCGGATCCAGCCGCATGGAACGCAAAATCTGAGAACAGAGGGTTTTTTCATGGGTTCGGAAGATTGAACCGCCAGGGGCGAGGCCGGCCGGTAATCGCCGGGTGGTAGCAGGTTCGGAGTCAAACGACTGTCAAATTGAAGGTTTGTTGCTGGCGTCAGGCGAGGCGGCCGGACTAGAGTCACTGCTCGTCGCTAAACTTGTAGCCAATTCCCCAGACGGTGAGAACCATCTGCGGATTCTCAGGGTTCTGCTCAATCTTCGCCCGCAGCCTATTGATATGTGAATCAATTGTGCGGTCGTAACCTTCATATGAGTAGTCCCAGATTTTCTCGAGCAGGTATTTGCGGGGAAAGACACGTCCCGGGTTGGATGCAAAGAGTCGAAGAAGATCAAACTCTTTAGGGGTCAGCTCTACTTGACGTTCTCCAATAGTCACCTCACGCTTGGCTGGGTCGATTCTCAACTTACCGCGAACGATGGGTAGCTCGTCTGAAGTCCCATCTGAACCGTGGGCATTTCGCGCACGGCGCAGCACTGATTTAATCCTCGCTTCCAGCTCGCGTAAGCTAAAGGGCTTGGTGATGTAGTCATCCGCGCCCATTTCGAGACCGAGGACTTTGTCAACCACGTCGTCCTTGGCCGTCAGCATGAGAATGGGTAGGTAATTGACCTTTTCGCGCAATTCCTTGCACACGGCCAAACCATCCATTTTCGGCAACATAAGGTCAAGGACCACGGCGTCTGGAGGATCATCCAACGCCGCCTTCACCCCAGTTAAGCCATCCTCCACGGTTTTCACGCTGTAGCCCGCGCGAGAGAAATACTCACTGATAGCAGTCGAAATGTTGTCGTCATCTTCAACTACAAGCAAAGAGATCTTGCGCTCGCCTGGGTCAACTAACGGATTGTCCTTGGCTGATTTCTGTCTGTCAGTACCTAATGTTGCCATCAGAGAGACTCAAATGAACTGACAAGCAGGAGGCTTAGCGGGTAAGCGCTACTGGGGGTAGCGCAACTCGGGCCTATGCATAATACAGGACAAGCGGTCCAAACTCAAGCCCTAAACTCGGACAGGTGGGGCAAAAGTTCTGGAATCGAGAAAACGGGCCTATTCACCGCGCCACAGTCCTGCTAACCCTCGATACTCTATGGCTGTGTGGCAGGCTTCGCAGTTACTCCCGCCGTCATCTTTCGGAGCCTATTCTGAAACTCTGAAATGGCCCCTTGAAGCTGGGGGAGGTCCCCGGCAGTTTTCGCTAACTCGTCTAATACAACCAGACCACGCGGGTCGCCGAGGTTGACCAGGGCCTCGGCAGAAGCAAACATCAAGTCAAAGTCAAACTTCTCGAAACCCTGCTTAATAGACTCCGCCAATAGGGGAAACACCCGTGGGTCGTTCTTTCCGGTCGTGCTCAACAGTTTCAGGGCGGCCGCTCTCACTTGGGGTTGATTCCCAGGGCCAGAATAACGAAAGCCGGTATTAAGCGCCCGACTGTCCTCCAGGGCCGCCAGTCCTTCCAGCGCCGAAGCCCTGATCGTGTCTCGCCATGACGACTTGTCCAGAAGTTTTGTGAGCGACTCGTATGCGCCGGCAGCCTTTGACTGCCCGAGTGCCCGACTCGCTGCCCTGATTACGTCGTAGCTCTGATCTTCCAGGAACGGCTTGTACAACGTCGCAAGAGCAGCATCTTTTGAGCTACTAAGTGCCATGATTGCCCGCGCGCGAACCCTTGAGTTTTGATCCTTTGACGCAGCAAGCAAAGCATTGCGCGTCGCCTCTCCCTTTACTGCCGAAAGCGCGTCGGCAGCCTCGAGCCGCATTCCCCAAAACTTATCATTAACCAGCACTCGCGCCAGTTCGGTTGCGAGCAGTTGCCTGTTAGTCTCGGCAGTCGCCTCCTTATTCATCAGGGCACTGAGCTCTTTCATGGCCCAGAGTCGCCCCAACACGTCCTCGTCATGTGAGAGCTGATAAACCAGCTCCTCCTTAGTCTTGTTGAACTCAATTTCCTTGATGAGCGTGCCGTTGTAATCAAAGTTGACGAGCAGCGGCTTCGAATCGACCGCAAAGGTAAAACTCTGTTCTTTCTTTGGCTCAATTTTTACCCGCTCGATCCGCGTTCCGGCGGCGGTTGAAATCTCGATTTCTACTGGCGTTTGGAAAAAGGAGACCTGGGGAAACTGCGAATCAGGATCGGGCTTCTGCTGCTGTTCAACCGTCAATTTTAGCACCTTGTTTGCGGCATCATAATCCTGAGTAACGCGAAAGACGGGATGGCCCATCTTGTATAACCATTCTTCAAAGAACCAGTCCATCGGTCGTCCAGTGGATTCTTCGATGGCAATGCGAAACTGCTCAGTCTCGACTGGTTGATGAGCGTACTTACTCAAATAGTAATTAATCGCCCGCCACCAATTCTTCTCTCCTAGACTTTTGCGCAGCATGTGCAACACAGCGCCACCGACCGGATATGCATAGGTATCAAACACCGCATCAGGGCTGGCATAATTCCTGGTAACGATGGGGCGCCTGTTCCCTTGTTTCCAGGTGTTGAGATAGCTGTCCTGGTTTGCCTTCACATCGGAGTAGAGAAAGTCGTCGCGGCCGAGCTTGTATTCGTCCCACATCGCCTGGAAGTAGGTGGCGAAGCTCTCGTTCAACCAGATGTCGGACCAACTGCGGCTGGTTACATAATCGCCAAACCATTGATGGGCAAGTTCGTGCGCTTGCAGTCCATCGCTGTTGTGATCCAGCTCGGTACGCGCATCGTGAATCATGTTGTCGGTCTGTGTGGTGGCACTGATATTCTCCATGCCGCCACCGAAATCTCTAACCATAGTCTGCGCATACTTGGCATATGGATATCTGACTCCGGTCTTTTCCGAAAAGAATTTGACCATCTCCGTTAGACGTGCAGTTGAAAGCTTTCCCTCGTCGACCTCGTTCGGGTAGACATTGGAGACTATTGGAATCCCGGCATACTCAGAAGCAATCGGAATGTATTCGCCTACAATTATCGAACTGAGATAGCTGGCGTGCGACTGATCCATCTTCCAATGAAATTTTCGCGAACCGTCGTTGTTTTCAACGGTTTCCAGCAATTTTCCGTTTGAGATTAGCGAAAGCGGTTTTTCCACGGTGGCGGTTATTTCGGAGGTGAAGAAGTCGTTTGGATGATCGTAGCAGGGAAACCAGTAGTGATTGTATTCGGATTCACCCTGCGTCCAGATCTGCTTCGGCCGATTTGGATCATCTGCGGATGGTTTGATAAACCTGATCCCTGTTCCGGTTGAGCCCAAACGCCGCTTTTGTGGGCGATTAGTGTTGTAGCTTATTATAATCGTCAGTTCCTCAGCCGGCTGATAAATCCTGTCTAGTATGATATTTAGCTTTTCCTTCTCATCATCCGATGTAAAGTTGAGCTTCTTGCCATCAGCCAACGCGACCGACGAGAAGATCATGTTTGCAGCGTCGAGTTCGATCTTATCGAGGTCGGCAATGAGTGGTGCAAATACGATTTTTTCAACACCAATTACCTGCTCACGATCCCAATCAAAACGGAGATCAAGCGCAATATGGCGCGTATCAAAATCATGAGCCGGTATGTATTGAGCCGGCGGTAGAGGACGTGAAGAACTCTGTTGTTGCAGCTGATAAGAAAAGTCAGCGCGTGGTATTGCAGCGGTCAGTGGTGCCGCCACGATGCTGACCACCAGAAACAGCAAACAAGCCAGCCGGGGGTGAGAAGAAAGAGGTTTAGTTGTCATTGGTTTTCTCCTCTCGTATGGGGCTGAAGAGATCTTCGCAGAAGAATAAGGATTATGGTGATACGGAACCGGGTTATGCGAAGAGTTTACCTTTCTAATCACAAAATACCAACGTTCAAATCACACCCGAAGAAGTTCATCCGAGCCGGAACTTAAATCTCAGACCGCCTTGACAAAGGCAGTGCTCACGAGCAAAATCCGGCTCGCTTCAACTGACATCTAACTGCTGCAAGCGTTTCTTTGGACCGCCACCAAATGGGCATTGCGACCATTCTACAAACGTCACTCTCCGATCTCACGTTAGTCAAAAGAGGAAAAGTGCGTGATGTCTACGCCGTAGATGATCAACATCTATTGATTGTCGCTACCGATCGAATCTCTGCTTTCGATTGTGTTCTGCCCACGCCAATTCAGCGGAAAGGCGAGGTGCTGACCGCGCTGTCGCGATTCTGGTTCGAAAAACTCGCGCACATTGTGGCCAACCACCTGGTTACAACCGAATTGGAAAAGATGCCGCCAAGTGTGCGGGAGCAGGTGGAACATTTGAAAGGCCGATCAATGCTGGTGCGCCACGCTGACGTCTTCCCTGTTGAATGCGTGGTTCGTGGTTACCTCGCCGGCTCGGGATGGAAGGATTACTTGAAGACGGGAGAGGTATGTGGCCACAGGTTGCCGGCTGGTTTGACCGAATCAGCTGAACTGCCGGAGCCGATATTCACGCCCGCCACCAAAGCCCAAGAAGGCCACGACGAAAACATCAGCGAAGATGTCGTCCGCGAGTTGCTCGGTGCCGAGATCACCACGGCGTTGCGCGACAAGTCGCTTCAGCTTTATCGAGAAGCCCGAGACTACGCTCGGAAACGCGGGATCATCATTGCAGATACGAAGTTTGAGTTCGGTCGGGACAACGAGGGAAAAATCATTCTGGTGGACGAAGTTTTAACACCTGATTCATCACGTTTCTGGCCATCTGAGACTTACCTGCCGGGACGTGCGCAACCCTCTTTTGATAAACAGTTTGTGCGGGATTATCTGGAGACGCTCGACTGGAATAAGCAACCGCCCGCACCACAGATTCCTCCGGAGGTCGCAAAGGCCACAACAGCGCGTTATTTGGAAGCCTACAGGCTAATAACTGGAGAGAACTTATAGGTCTGCTCTCCCCGATTGCCCAGAACAGTAAAACGATGCGTGAGCGCCTGGAAAGCTTGATTGACGAGATGCTCGATGGCCAAATTCTGCTGGAAGAGGCTGTAAACGAGTTCGAAAAGCTTTACATACTCAAGGCCCTCGAGCGCTACAAACAGCATCTAACAAATACCGCCAAAGTGCTGGGAATCCACAGAAATACCCTCTCCAAACGAGTGGCCCTCTACCAGAAAAAAGCCCGCCACCTCGCCAGAGCCGCCAAGGCCGGCCGCTGAGTCGCGGCCCCGGTTGACACCAGTCTCAGAATAAATATATTCTTAGCACTCGCCCCAATAGAGTGCTAAACATTCGGGCGAAATCCTTACTGAGACAACTACGCAATCTTACCAGTGAAACCCCGAAAGGAGACGAAAGTATGGCAACAAATATCAGGCCTCTTCATGACCGTGTGATTGTGCGGCGCATTGAGGAGGGTGAGCAGGTACGCGGGGGCATAATTATCCCCGATACAGCAAAAGAAAAGCCCCAGGAAGGCGAGGTTGTAGCTGCTGGAGAGGGGAAATACAAGGAGGATGGCACCCGGCAGCCGCTCGACGTCAAGACCGGAGATCGGGTCCTGTTTGGCAAGTACAGTGGCTCTGAGATCAAGATCGACGGTGAGGAGCTTCTGATCATGCGCGAAGACGAGATTTTAGGAATCATTGAGCGCGCCGGAGCAGCAAGCGGGGGCGGCAAGAAAAGCGGCAAGTAGTCTTCCCCCAAGACCACGCCGCTTTTTAGTTTGCAAAGATATTCCACAATTCAGCAGGAGATAAGAAAGAGATGGCAAAGCAAGTAATTCACGGCGAGGACTCGCGCGCGGCAATTTTGCGTGGCATAAATCAGCTCGCCGATGCAGTGAAAATCACGCTCGGCCCAAAGGGCCGCAATGTGGTAATTGATAAGAAATTCGGCTCGCCTACCATTACCAAAGACGGTGTGACGGTGGCGAAAGAGATCGAACTCAAGGATGCGCTCGAAAACATGGGCGCCCAAATGGTCCGTGAAGTCGCGTCAAAGACTTCGGATGTGGCAGGCGATGGTACTACCACCGCAACAGTTCTCGCGCAGGCAATCTTTCGCGAGGGCGTGAAGACAGTGGCAGCGGGCGCAAACCCCATGGCCCTAAAGCGCGGCATCGACAAAGCTGTCGAGCGCGCGACAGAAGAGATCAAACGGCTTTCCAAACCCGTTAAGGGCGATGCAATTGCCCAAGTCGGCACCGTTTCCGCGAACGGCGATCAGACTATCGGCAACATCATTGCCGAAGCGATGAACAAAGTTGGCAAAGACGGCGTGATCACCGTCGAAGAGTCGAAGACGATGGAGACCTCGCTTGAGGTTGTCGAAGGCATGCAATTTGACCGCGGCTATCTCAGCCCCTACTTCGTCACCGATCCAGAACGAATGGAAGCTGTGCTCGAAAATCCTCTGATCCTGATTCACGAGAAGAAGATCAGCTCCATGAAGGACCTGCTGCCGCTGCTGGAGCAGGTGGCGAAGATGGGCAAGCCGATGCTAATCATCGCCGAAGACGTCGAAGGTGAAGCGTTGGCCACGCTGGTAGTCAATAAGCTTCGCGGCACACTGAACATTGCGGCAGTGAAGGCGCCTGGTTTCGGAGACCGGCGTAAGGCAATGCTCGAAGACATTGCGATCCTGACAGGTGGCAAGGTCATCAGTGAAGACCTGGGCATCAAGCTGGAGAACGTGAAGCTTGAGGATCTGGGCCGCGCTAAGAAAGTCACGATTGACAAGGATAATACGACCGTAGTTGAAGGCGCAGGCAAACAGGCCGACATCGAGGGTCGTGTGAAAACACTCCGCGTGCAGATCGATGAAACCACTTCCGACTACGATCGTGAGAAGCTTCAAGAGCGTCTTGCCAAGCTCGTTGGCGGTGTCGCGGTGATCAAGGTCGGCGCAGCCACTGAGACCGAGATGAAAGAGAAGAAAGCTCGTGTCGAAGATGCAATGCATGCAACGCGTGCCGCTGTCGAGGAAGGTATCGTTGCCGGTGGTGGTGTTTCGCTTGTACGGGCTGCTCGCGCATTGGAGAAGTTCCAGACAAGCACTGACGGCCAAGGTGATCCCGATGAGCAGATTGGCGTCAACATCGTCCGCCGTGCGCTGGAAGAGCCGCTGCGACAGATCGTTCAGAACGCCGGTAAAGAAGGTGCAGTAGTTGTCGAACGTGTTCGCTCCGACAAGAACGAAAACTTCGGCTTCAATGCGCAGACTGAGGAGTATGAAGACCTGGTTAAGGCGGGAGTAATTGATCCGGCAAAGGTGACGCGCACTGCCTTGCAGAATGCGGCCTCCATCGCCGGCTTGATGCTGACCACTGAAGCGATGGTTTCGGAACTTCCGGAAGAGGACAAATCAACCCCGATGCCCGGCGGCATGGGTGGCATGAGCGGAATGGGAATGTAAGACCCTCCGATAGACAATTGGAATCGGAGGTTTTCCCTTCACTCAGGTTAAATTGAAGGCGGCTTTGCTCAAGAGGGCAAAGCCGCCTTTTCGTTTGCAGTCAACTTCGTTCAGGTGGAGGTTTGAGTGGAATTCACACGCCGCTAAGCGCAACGTTTGTCGCCTTCTATTTCGCTTCACCGCCGTGGTTTTGTAGAATAAGCACCGGAAGTCGAACCTCACTTTCAGGAGTAACTGATGACTCACAACGAAATGCAGAAGACGATGGAGTTCATTCTTCAGCAACAGGCTCAGTTTGCGGTCAATATCCAGCGCCTGCAGGAAGAGCAGTTGCGCGATAAGCCGCGCCTAGCGCGCCTCGAGGATTCGTTTCAGCTACTGGTGGAATTGGCTGAATCCAGCGATACGCGATTGGATGCAACCGATACCTCTTTAAGGAACCTCGAAGCGAACATGGTTAAGCTGGAGGCCAACATGGCAATTCTTGCCGAATCGCAAGCTCACAGTGACGCAAGACTAAGCGCCCTAATCGATATCGTGCGTCAGGATCGTAACGGAAGTTCCTAAGTCGCCAACCTTTTAACCAGGATAAGCTGTTGCATCGGACAGCTTGTAACATGCTTCTCAAACTCCGTGCTTGCATCGCTGCTCGGGTGGCGTTAGCTTACCCCCGACCAACAGCACGTTCGATGCTCGAGATAATAAGCTCATCTATCTCAGATGATTCGGTGCGAATTGAATGCCTTAAGATTTTTAGTTGCTTCCCGCCTGGAGCTCTCCTGACCAGCGTAACGGTGATTGTCTGTTTCCTATGTAGCCTGCCAACTCCTATTCAAGCGCAACAAGCAAAGGCCAGATGGCAACGGGTTTATACCGGCGACGAGTCGGTAATTGAGATAAATGTCTCTAGTTTAAGATTAGAGCCTGGTCATATTCTGCGGGTGGAATTCCGCACGATCCTATCAAAGCCGGAAAGTCTCAAGGGGACTCCTGTAGTGAAATACAAGAGTCGTCTTGAAACAATTGACTTCAAACTAAATGACAAGCGATACCGGCTGTGCGAGACAACTTTGCTGGATCCTAACGGCAAGACGTTGCAATCGTACACGACGACCTCAGCTGAAGATTGGAGAACGCTGAAAGAAGGTGGGGTTATGGAAAGGCTTTTTAATGCCGCACGCGCATTACCTCCTTTCGGCAGCTGGAAGGCAGTTGCCTACCGATTAGCAGATGGCAGTCCCAATGGAGCCACACCGCCGGAGATTGCAGAGCCAGAATGACTTCGGCTCCGAGGGAGGAATGTTCCAGCGTGCCGGAATCGATATCTCACCTATCCGCGCTGCGGTTGCGCCCACGGCAAGAGTACTGAGCGTAGCACGAAAGGCAGGGATCAAGATCGTATACCTGAAGATGGCATTCCGGACTGACCTTTCGGACGCCGGTCCTCCCGATTCCCCAAGTCTCCGAAACCATCTTCGGCTTAACCTAGGTAAGGTGATACGCGCCCCTAACGGCTCGGAGAGCCGGATCTTGATCCGAGACACTTGGAACACTGATATTCTGCCTGAGCTAACGCCGAAGGCGGAAGACATTACGCTCTACAAACATCGGTTCAGCGGCTTTTTTCAGACGGACTTGGATTCCATCCTCAAAAGGATGGGCGTTAACTTTCTGATCGTCACTGGCTGTACCACGAGCGTTTGTGTGGAGTCGACTATAAGAGATGCAATGTTTCGAGATTATTCATGCGTTCTCCTGGCGGACTGCACCGGAGAGCCGATTGGATATGGGCTGGCAAGAAGTAATCACGAAGCATCTCTCTTAACCATACAAACCTTGCTGGGATGGGTTTCGACTTCCGAAGAGTTCATCAGAGCATTGAATCCCGTTCCTTGAGAGTAACGGCTGGCCGGGCTGAAAGCACCGTCGCGGTTTGCATAGTTGTCAGAATCCCCAAACTTCAGTTTTGGGAAGGGTAGTTTCAGCCTAAGAAGTCTGCGGGTTCTTATCAGAATACCCCAAACTTCAGTTTGGGGAAGGGTTAGGGTTAGTTTCAGCCTAAAGAAACCGGGCGCGGTTCTTTTCAGAATACCCCAAACTTAAGTTTGGGGAAGGTTAGTTTTACCAAGAAACGGGGCGCGGTTTGGCTCTTCGCCTCTGAATAGCAGCACTTCAGGTCCGACCAGTTAGAGAGAAACCAACATGAGTAACGATCAACGTGCGTTCTCTCAGTCACGCCCGTATTGCTGCAACGACTTCTCTCCTCATCGTATTCTTTGGCACGATCTCCGTATTAGTCAGAGCGTTGTCTCATGACGCTTTTGGTGCGGCTACCGGTTTCCTTACCGGTTTGATCGTCACGCCAATCATCGCCTCACCGGTTGAGTGGCTGGTCCACCGATATGTTTATCACCGTAGCTTCGTCCTATCACGGCGCATCTACGCAGTGCATTTGGCGCACCATCACCTATACTTTCCGACTTGGCGATATGTTACTGGCGGGCCTGCTCGCCGTATACCGATTCTTGGCAAACGCCTAAGCGTTCCGCAAATCTCAAGATGGAAAAATGGCATTACTTATATAGCGCATTTTGGTTTCTACATGACCCTCGGCGCAGCTTTGATCTGGCTCCCAGCTTGGTTACTAGCGCACAGTGTGCCATTTCTTGTGGGCTCAGTTTTAGCGACTATCGTCATTTCCAATCTCTTCATTGTTGTTCACGACGCCATCCATCGACCCGGCAGTCATCGTCTTCTGGAAACGCAAGCTTGGTTTTGCTTCCTTGACGAGCATCATTACATTCATCACGTCGATACTGAGGCGAATGTAAATTTCCTTCTACCGCTTGCTGATTGGCTCTTTGGCACACTTAGAAGAGATTTAACGACTGAGGAACTTGCCAGGCACGGGCCGAGGAAAGCGGCAAAGTCTCACGTTTCTGGCGCAGGGGAGCCTGCATTGCCTTCAACATCAATAAACCGCGCTTCAATCACGCTGGCGTAACGCTTGCCATGCTTGAGAGTGAGTTGAGGATAAGTGGCAGGTTCGGCTTTCAGACCTTTGATTCCCAACTTGCGTTCAATCATCTTGATATCAGACTCGCTGGCCTCAATCTCCATGTATAGACCAAACGGCAACTCATCAATAACGATTTCCGCTTTGGCCAGACGCCATCGCTGCCGGCGCTTCTCGTAAACAAGGGCCGGAGTAAACCCAAGCGCGTCGAGGATTGCATCCATGGCTTCTGGATCATCGACTCGAGTTTCATCCTCACGCTGGTGTTTAATGGAAGACGCTTTCGGCAATCGTTCCTTGTACGTGAGGATAGCGCCCTTACCGACCCGCCGCAAACGCAGCACAGATCGACTCAGCTCGAGATTGTCGCCGCTGTAAAGCGTGTTCTCCTCAAACTCTTCGCCACGCAACCTCGCCCCAATCTCTGGTAGTCGCTCGACCACACGCTCGCGTTGCGTTTTTGTCAAGCGATATTTTTTCTCAATCTCGATTGACATGTCTGGGTTCTTGGACTTGGAACTTAGGCCCTTGTGTTTTGTAGTTTTTTCTTTGAGCTTTCGCTCTTCTCCTGCCTCCTGCCCCTGCCTCCCGCCCCTACGGCTGCCGTACCCAGCGCCAGACCTCGGGAATCGTAGCGCGCTTTCCATACATCAGCATCCCGACACGGTAGATCCTCGCTGCTAGCCAAGTCAGCAGAAGCACTGTCCCAAATCCTATAATCAGCGATAACAATATCTGTAGAAAGGAGGGGGTTTGGGTCACGATGCGCACAAGCATAGTTATCGGCGAAAAGAACGGAAACATTGAGACCCAAAAAGCGAAAGACGAGTCAGGGCTTTGAATCACCGGGAAGGCAAGATATAAACCGACCACCAATAGCAGAATGATCGGAACCGCCAGTTGGCCACCCTCTTGCGCAGTTGTCACCATCGAGCCAATAAGGGCATAAATAGTGGCATATATGAAATATCCCAGCAGAAAGAAGAGCGCAAAATACAGGAACATTATTGGCGGCACCCGGGGAATAGTTACCTCCAATCCCTTCCCTGCGAGCATTCCCATTCCGTACTGAGCGAGGATTAGAAACGCCACTCCCCAACAGGCGAGCTGCGTTAAGGCAAGAAGCGAAACACCTATTAGTTTTCCCATCATCAAGGAAAACGGCTTGATGGATGAGAACAAGATCTCCGCGATGCGCGTCTCCTTCTCCTCGATTACTGCGCCCAGGACCACCTGGCCATACATCAGAACGGTGAGGTAGATGACGAAGCCGGCCCCGAACACTAGGATGAAGCCTTCGCCGGAATCATGCTCTGCAGCTCCTGCACCGATCTTAAAAGACTGTAGGTCTACGGGCCGGGAAAGATCCCGGACCTTTCTGGCATCTATGTTCGCCTCCTCCAGGCGCGCCTCGCGGACCGCCGCACTTAATTCGTCCTCGAGGTGCTCTCTCGTGAAGACGTCGCCCGTGTTACGGCCAAAAAATTCAGCCGTGCCTTCACTGAGGAGATCGGCGGGCAAAACCAAATAGCCATCCAGTTTCTTTTGGCGAATGCGTTCATCCAGTTGTGCCCTTATCTCTTCGATCGGTCTTCCGTCAGACTTTATCTCCTCAAGTTGAAAACTGGCCTCCTGCCGAATCTGTGGTTGGCTCTTTCCCTCGCCGCGGTTTGCTGATAGGGCATTTGCATTAACGGAGGCGACGGTCTGTTGCGCCCCTTCTTTCAGTTCGCCTTCAGTTTGGATCATTTTGTAAAAGCGAGAGTAAATCCTGCCTGTTTGATCGACGACCGCCAATCGAACCGGCTCTCCTGCCTTAATGCTGAAAATCAGGGCCGGCACCACCCCAAATAACGACATCACTAATGGCCCCAGTATCGTGGCAATAATGAACAGTTTGCTGCGTACGCGTTGTAGATATTCGCGTTTTACCACCGCCAAAAACTTTTTCATTCAGCCTCGCTAACTTTCTCAATAAAAATATCTTTGAGACTGGGCTCAATTAATTCAAACTTCGTAATAACCGCGCCGGCGGAAACCAGGTCCTTTAATAGATCCTGGGCGCTGGCGCCGGGCGCAAGCAGCGCCTCGATTTCATCACTGTGTTCTCTGAGATTACTCACCAGGAGAGACTCCTTGAGCCGGCCATCACTTCCTTCAATCCGCAAGGCAACTGAGTTCCGACCAAAGCCCTTTTTGATCTCGCGCAGGCTACCCTCCAGCACCTTACGGGAACGATTGATCAAACAGATGTCATCGCAGATCTTCTCGGCCACTTCCATCTGGTGAGTGGAAAAGATTATGGTTTTTCCCGCTGCTTTCAAATCCAGCACAACCTCCTTCAGCAGCTCGAGATTGACAGGATCAAGACCGGAGAAGGGTTCATCCAGAATCAGCAGATCTGGTTCGTGTAGTATGGCGCTGATGAATTGGACTTTCTGCTGCATACCTTTCGAAAGTTCCATAGCCTTCTTCTCTTTCCATTCGCTTATTTTCAAGCGACTCAGCCAACTGTCGATTTTTCTTTCCAACTCATCACCGGCCACATTCTTCAATCTGGCGAAAAACCGTAGTTGCTCGGCAACCTTCATTTTCCGATACAGGCCGCGCTCTTCCGGCAAGTAACCAAGGCGGTCCTGTAATTTGGGAGTCAGCTTCTGACCAAAGAGTTCAATCCGGCCGGAATCGGGCGCAGTGATATTGACGATCATTCGTATGGTAGTCGTCTTCCCGGCGCCATTGGGTCCCAACAATCCATAGACGCGCCCGGCGGATGCGGTCAGGCTTAGACTATCCACTGCGATAAACTCGCCAAAACTCTTGCTGACTCTTTCCAGTAACACAGTGGGATAAGGACGGTTCATCGGCAGAAAAATCTCCTTACCGCTGGGACAGTGTGAGCAGGTCTTGCATCCATAGTCTGCAAAGTTCTACTCTTCGCTTCTCAGTGTTTGTGTACAACGCACTGCGCACTCCAGGCTCAGCTCTCGACGTTGCCATTCAGGTGCAAGTCCGATAGTTACGACGGCGTTAAGATAGGTCCAAACAGAAGGTATTGCAGATCTGGGCCGTTTGCCTTACGGAGCCAAGGTTCCACTAAAAGGACTGCCCGCGGGACAATATGTACTTCAGGTAACGGTTGTTGATCGACTCTCAAAATAGAGCGCTATTCAGGATACCCGATTTTTCATCCAGTAGCCTATTATCTCTTCCCGCCGATGGTTACTCCCTGGAAGCCAACTCCCAAGCAACTTCTCGCTGCGGCTGGGAAAACCGTCCCCGATGTAATAGCTCCGGGGCTGCAAGTACTCTTTTGCGGGATCAATCCCGGCCTCTATTCGGCCGCGGTGGGCCACCATTTTGCGCGTCCGGGAAACCGGTTCTGGCCAGTGATTTATGCCGCAGGTTTTACGGATCGTCTGTTGTCGCCATTTGACGAGCGGGAGCTTTTGAAAAGTGGACTTGGCATTACCAACGTGGTCCAGCATGCTACTGCGTCGGCTGCCGAACTGACTAAAAAAGACCTGCTTGTCGGTGGGAAACGGCTGACTGCAAAGGTGCGGCGTTACCGGCCTCGAATTCTCGCGGTGCCCGGCCTCGGCGCCTATCGAGCCGCATTCAAGGATCCTGCCGCATCTGTAGGCAAACAGGAGTTGACAATTGACGCTACGTTGCTCTGGGTGCTGCCAAATCCCAGTGGGCTCAATGCTCACTATCAGCAACCAGAGCTGGTGCGGTTGTTCCGGCAGTTGAGAGTTGCAGTGCGCTTTAAGCCTACTGCTTAATGAAGCTGTACAGCTGATTTGCCAGGTTTGCGTTTAGCCCCTTCAGTGTTTCGTACTCTTCCAGCGCGGCGGTTTCGTTGTGCAAAGCTACGTACGCCAGGCCCAGATTGAAGTGGACGGCGGGCAAGCCTGGTTTTAACTTGAGGACCTTTTTATACGCATCCACTGCTTCAGCATTTTGTCCGGCGCTGTAGTGGGCCAAACCAAGATTGAAGAAGGCGGCAGCGCTGTTGGGGTCAATTGTAGTGGCCTGCTTAAGAGCGACGATAGCTTCTTCGTAACGCTTTAATCCGTTGAGGGCATTGCCGAGATTCTTGTACGAGTAACCCAGGACTTCGTTACGATTTTGCAGACCCATCTGATACGACTGGCCGGTCCCGCTGAGCAGTTTGATTGCTTGCTGGCACTCGGGAATGGAGTCGTTGTACTGCTCAAGTTGGTTGTAGGTGAAGCCGACATTATTGTGCAGCTCCGGATCATCGGGAGTGAGTGTGAGTAACTGCTTATAGACCTCCAGCGCCTCCGTATAGCGGTTGATACGAACAAGCGAGTATGCGAGAGGCATGTAGACCGGTAGGTAATCAGGCCTCACCTTAGCAGCCTGTTGATAAGCCACTACTGCCTCCACAAACCGGTTTTGATCAAGATAGACATTTCCCAGGCCCGCGTAGGCGCGAACATCTTTAGGTTGGCGGCGGGCAGCAAGTCTATATTGCTCTTCCGCTTCGGAGTAACGAGGAGTTGCGGCGTTCCTGGCCGCATTACCCCGGGCGATGAGCTGCTCTTGAGTAACGGCAGCCTGTCGAGCCGACCGGCGCTCAGAGAGTTTGCCGCCGCCGACCCTTCCCGCGATCTCCACGTCAGGATTATCTGGCCGGCGAAAGACGAGCGCCGCACCACCCATAATGTCGCGAACAAAGGTGCCGCCGCCCGCAGGGTCCTGGGCGTGCAAGAGGCCACCTGGTAAGAGAACAGATGCCGCAATCAAAAAGAGCAATTGCCAGAAATAATTTCGAGTACTCATCACCACTCCTTGGCAAAAGATCTGCCCAACCGACATTACAATGCCGGAGACTGTCTAAGCAAGCGTCTTGTTTGTGGGTTTTCTTTCGCCGGTGTTGTGGGTGAGTCAGTCAAGCCTGTCCAGTTGTAGCCCTACGGGATCTGCACCCGCACCCTTTACGCCATCGATGACTTTCGCGACTTCTCCATAACTGATTGCGCGTGGTGCTTTAATGAAGACCGTTTTTTCAATCCGCAAGTCAAGCGGAAGATCTAATCGTGTCAGCATGCCGTCGCGGAAAACGAGATTCTTCTTACGTTCACGAAACAACTCTACCAATGTGAGACTGAGCTTGGACGTGTCTTCAACTGTTCCCATACCGGTGAGAGAATTGAGTTTCAGGCTATGGTCCGGCTCGATCGTTACAACCAGGGTCCGGATGTCAGGTGGCAAAATCTTTTCCTGATCAGGTTTTTGGGGAAGTTTAGCCAGGAATCGACTTGGCTTCAGCGGCGCTGCAACCATGAAGATGATCAGTAAGACCAGCAACACGTCGATAAGTGGTGTGACGTTGACATTGGGCTTGTTCGTAATCTCAAGTCTCGACACGATCTCACCTCCATTTCTAGAGAGCGCTTAGTTGCCTGCCCGTGCCGATTGGAGGGTTGTGGGAGATCCCGAAATCGCCGCGAGACCGGTTCCTGTTTTATTTGACGCAAGACTGCGGCGTTTGTTCCCGGAGAAGTTGAATCTCTCAGTTCGGGAAGGGGGCAAGGCAGAGCTCAGCGTAAGAACCGGTCAAGACTCACAATCTCTCAAGTCGGGAAGGGGGCAAGGCAGAGCTCAGCGTAAGAACCGGTCAAGACTCACAATCTCTCAAGTCGGGAAGGGGGCAAGGCAGGCTTCATTGAAGGCAGGGGTCAACTTTCAGGCTGCCGCCGCCCCCGCTCAACATTGAATGTCACTCAACATTGAAATAGCCACTCAAATTGATCTCTCACGTGTAATACCCGATCATTCCATCTGCTCTGACTGGAATTCAAGAGACAACCTGAGAGGCTGCTGCAATTGAGTGATTCATTTCAGTGATGAGTGACTTTTGAGGTCAGCGGGGGCGGCGGCAGACTGAAACTAGCTCCTTCCTGCCCAGAAGCCTGCCTTGCCCCTGACCTGAGAGATTACTACCTTGCTACTTCAGCGTGCTTTGCTTCCTTCTCAAGCAGAGACATTTCCAGCAATGCTGGATCAAAACAGCAAGGGAAAGAATTGGCCGTCCATTTTTTCTCCAGCAGGAATTGCGGGCACACCCTCCAGCGGCGGATTGTCTGAGGCCGATACAACTCCATCTCGAAAGACATTTATTACAGTGGCTCGCCGAGGACGATTCGTAGCATTTTCGTAGGAGCCGTGGACCATCAACGGGTGGTGAAAGGAGGCTTGTCCCCTTTTGAGCTCAATTGGGACTGGGTTGAATGCCTGTTGCTCACTCTTTGTCAAAACCGCCTCTATGGCGCTCATGTCATTTGCGAGACCAGTAATTGGTAGCAGCCGCCAGCGATGACTTCCCGCCACGTAATGCACACATCCGTTCTCACGCGTGGAATCATCCAAGCCAATCCAGCATGACAGGTGGGCCATCGGTTGCGTGCGGGTCCAGTAAGAGTAGTCCTGATGCCAGGCGACGACACCCCCATGGTGCGGCGGCTTGTAAAAGATCTGGTCGTGCCAGAACCGCACGGGGCCTCCCAATAACTGTGACGCCGGCACGAGAAACGCGGGATTCCAAAGCAGGTCATGAAAGGCACGACTAATGCGCCAGGCTCCCAAAGCGTGAAAGAGTACTATATCGGGGTTAGCTGATTCGTTTGAATTGTACTCGTAAAAGAGACGGCGCCCGGGATGATTAGGATTTAGCAGCTCAGTGGTTTGTGCGCGCAACACTTCCACTTGCCGATCGTCCAAAACTTGGATGCCGGCAACGTAGCCACATTCCCGGTAGAACTCTAGCTGCTCATTAGTCAGAGAATAGCGATTCCATGCCTCGCGAGTGCGAGGCTGCGGAAACAGATTGCTGATCGGTGTGTGTCTGCGTGAGAGATCTTCAATCATTGATCGAAGCTTGCTGCTTCACTTCCCCGATTCCCTCAATTACGACTCGTGTAACTGTCGGAATAATGTCTCGCTCATTTGCGTGCTCGGTCGTGAAGGTCACCAGTACGAACCTGGCGCCGTTTGGCAGCTCAAGATACGCGGCGTCATGTCTGGTCGCGCTGGTCCAGCCAGCTTTTGACCAAAGCTTGACGCCTTCCATGCCTTGAAGAGCGATTCCGGTAAACCCATGGCCCTGGTCATCCGGGTCACTAGCCTTACCCGCATAATCTCGTTTCAGGAGTTCCATCATCTGCTCACTGCGCCGAGGTGTCACGGCCTTTCTTGTTACAATCTCAGTAAGCAAACGCGCGGTGGCATCTGTGGTTAGTTTGTTTCGATTTTCTCCATTAGGTCCACGTGAGACTTGTTCGCGTCCATACGCATCCTCGCAAAACGTCTTCTGGTTCACATTGATGTTGCTAAAACCCAGGCCGCCAAAATAGCGATTGACTGCATTGCGCCGGTAATGCCACTCTTCCATCTCTTTCGGAGGAAGCTCGTAACCGCCGGTTGTATGTGTTAGCACGTCCACTATGTACTGAGTGGCTTCATTTGAGGAATCCACTATCATGTCCTTCATCGCGCGGCGCAGTTCCGGAGTTTCTTCAATCCTCTTGTCTTCAAGCCAGCGATGTGCTGCAACCAGGTAAAACAGTTTGACCACGCTCGCCGGATAAACTCTTTCATTCCCGCGAAAGCTTGCCGTTTGAGGATGCGCCGGATCGCTCAAATCAACCAGGGTAATCGACAGCTGCTTTTCTTCGAGTTTCTTCTCAGCAAACTTTTCCAGCGTTGCTTTAGCAGCTCGATCAACGAGCAGTTCCAAGTTTTGCGTGGGAGTTGTTCTGATTTCAGCGGGCCCACCCCATGCGCCGTGGCCGAGGGTTGCAAACGAACTAAGGAGAACTAGAGAACAGATGATGGTGCCTACCAAATGGTCTTTGCTGTTCATGACATTTGTAAACTCCGTTGGAGTGCTGGAGGACTTGTCACCGCTCTTGAGTATGAATGTTTCAACTGGAAAGCGGTGACAAGTACCCGCAGTCCAAGAGTTGACATCTAACTCAGATTGAAATCGTTGTGCCGTTAGGTAATTTAGATTATAAGGCACCGGATGACAAAAGTATCCGAAGAAGGTCTCATACGTGCCATTCGCCGCTGGGATCTTGTTGCCTTAACGATTAACGCCATCATTGGCGCGGGGATTTTTGGTCTTCCCGCGAAAGTCTTCTCGCTTATTGGCTCCTATAGTCTCTTTGCGTTTCTTGCCTGCGCTCTGGTGGTAGTGCTGATTACCCTTTGTTTTGCAGAGGTTGGCAGCCGCTACAGTGAAACTGGAGGTCCCTATCTCTACGCGCGCGAGACCTTTGGTCCAACCATCGCTTTTGAGGTTGGCTGGCTAATGTGGCTTGCTCGACTGACCGCCTTCGCCGCCAACTGCAATTTGTTGGTGAGCTATCTCGGTTTCTTTTGGCCTTCAGCTGCGAACTCCACAACGCGAGCAGCAGTAATCACACTTGTAGTTCTCGTTCTTACAGCGATAAATGTGGTTGGTGTGCGAGAGGCGGCGATATTCAGCAATATATTCACTATCGGCAAGCTGGTACCGATAATGCTGTTCATTTTGACGGGGCTGTTCTATCTTCGCGGCCCGGCGTTTACCTTCGGCCCCCTTCCCGAAGCTGCTACATTCTCACAATCCGTATTGCTGCTGGTATATGCCTTTACGGGATTTGAAATGGCGGCTATCCCGGCCGGCGAAGTACGAAACCCGCGACTAGACCTACCCCGAGCGTTGTTAATAGCAATTGCTGTCGTAGCTGTTCTCTACGTCTTCGTTCAGATTGTCTGTATCGGCACCCTTCCCGGACTGGCACGGTCGGAGCGGCCCTTAGCAGATGCAGCTACCAGTTTTTTTGGGGGAATAGGAGGAGCAATCATATCCGCCGGGGCCGTCATCTCTATTACGGGCAATCTCAACTGCATTGTGCTTTCCGGATCGCGGGTCCCATTTGCCATGGCTGAGCAGAAACAGTTGCCAACGATCTTGACGAAGGTTCATCGGCACTTCTTTACACCCTATGCGGCAATACTACTCACCACGGGATTGATGCTAATACTGACCTTGAAAAGTTCTTTTGTAGCCGCTGTGACGCTAAGCGCAATTGCGCGGTTGGTCACATATGCCGCGACCTGTGCGGCATTGCCGCTTCTGCGCCGCCGCTCGGATGCGCCCCCAGCTATGTTTCACATCGCGGGTGGAACATTCATAGCAATAGCGGCACTCGTGTTGGCCACCTGGTTGCTCTTAAACAGCACCTCGCAAGAAGCTTACCAGGCCGGAATAGCTGCAATCGCGGGACTTGTTATCTATCTTTGTTACAGGTTAGCAACAAGGCGAAAGAGTGGTGTCCAAGATTAAGGAAGTGACAAATCCAAACTCGTTAACGTCTGGGGTAGATTGGCAACACCAACACATTCATTAGCGCGATTCAAATACGACCTCACCATTCATGATGGTCAGAACCACTCGCGTCTTCTCAATCTCTTTGGGATCTATCTTGAAGATGTCCTGAGAAAGAACAACAACATCCGCGAGCTTGCCAGGGGTGATCGTTCCTTTGTTTGATTCCTCAAACTCAGCATATGCAGACCCAACTGTATAAGCACGAACCGCCTCCTCAACAGAGATCTTCTGTTCCGGAACCCAGCCCTTGGCATTCTTGCCATCCAGAGTACGTCGCGTTACTGCCGCATAAACCGTGAGTAGCGGATTCAGAGGCGCAACGCTCCAATCAGTACCAAACGCCAGGGCTGCGCCAGAATCCAGCAAAGAGCGGAAAGCATAAGTTGTCTTGATTCTCTCTTTGCCGATCCGTTTTTCTGCCCACCTCCCGTCATCGATGGCATGATAAGGCTGCATCGAAGCAATCACCTTATGGCGGCCGAAGCGATCTATATCTTGTGGCCGTAAATGCTGGGCATGCTCGATACGAAAGCGCTGCTCCCGATTACTGCTCTCGCGTTCCACCTGCTCAAAGATTGACAGGATGAGGTCGTTGGCACGATCGCCAATAGCGTGGATCATAACCTGCAGGCCAGCGCGATCAGCTTCACGCACGCGCGCTAGCATTGCACCTTCGGGATACATCTCATCACTGGCAATACCTGCGGTATCAGGAGCATCGCGATAATGTTCGTAGAAGAGCGCGGTGGTCGAGCCAAGACTGCCGTCAGCGAAGCCTTTGAGGCCGCCGATCCGAAGCATTCCATTACCGAAATGCGCACGCACGCCTGTTTGTGCCAATCTCTCCCATGCGGGCAAAGGTGAGACTGCATAGATGCGAGTCTTCAATTCGCCGCGATTCAGAAGCGTCTGGTACACACCGACATCATTGCCGGCTGACATGTCCTGCACGCTCGTGACGCCGAGGCTGGCAGCGTGGTTTGTTGCGGCGCGCGCGGCCACAAGTTTCTCCTCGAAGCTTGGTTCGGGAATAACTTTCCAGACCAGATTCTGGGCCGCGTCTTTTAAGATCCCAGTGGGTTCACCTGTTTTCGAATCGCGCACAATGACCCCCCCTGGTGGATCAAGTGTCTGGCGAGTTACGCCGGCCCGTCTCAAGGCCAAACTGTTTGCCAAAGCCATGTGGCCGTCGAGACGATTGACGAATACTGGTATGTCAGGTGTGTAACGATCAATGAGTTCTTTAGTCGGCAACTTGGCATCGGCCCAGCGCTCGTGATCCCAGTCGCCGCCGGTAATCCAGCGACCCTTAGGTAGTTTTTCGGCAAAGCGTCGAATACGTTCGGCAAACTCCGTGGGTGAGTCCGCATCGCGCAGATCGACGTTCGCAAGCTGGAATCCGCCAGTGAGAAAATGAACATGGGCATCGTTGAAGCCGGGAAGCACGAGTTGCTTCTTCGCGTCAATCATTCGAGTTTGGGATCCGGCGAGCTTCTTTATCTCTTTGTCGGAACCCACGGCAACGATGCGGTTTTGAAGAATCGCCAGCGCCTGCCACTTAGGCTGCTGATCCTCCATCGTATGGATGTTGGCATTAAATATGATTAACGTCGGCTCGATGTCTTTACGGTCGGCGTGTGTGGGAAAGTTGGAGGCCATCAAAAATACTGCGATAAACAGACTAATGAACAATCTTATTTTCATTGGTTGCAAAGCCAATCGGCATAAGAGAATGGCTGTTTCGGAAAGTTACTGGCAGATCGTTGCGGTAGTGTATCATCAAATGTACAGCTACCCATGGAACAATTAATAGGCAAGCTCGAGTCAATAGTCGGGAAGAAGGCTGTGCTCTCAGCTCCCGATGAATTGGTCGTCTATGAATGCGATGGACTGCCGCAGCATAAACACTTGCCCCGAGCAGTGGTCTTCCCATCATCAACTAAAGAGGTCTCAGAGGTTATGTGCACTCTCGCTCGTGAGGGTGTGCCCTTTACGCCGCGTGGAGCAGGGACTGGTCTATCGGGTGGTGCGCTCGCGCTCCAGCAGGGAGTGGTCATTGAACTTGCCCGCATGCGCAAGATCCTCAAAATCGATCCTGATAACCGCATCGCTGTTGTGCAACCCGGTGTCGTCAACCTCCACGTCTCGCAAGCAGCCGCCCAATTCGGGCTTCACTATGTTCCCGATCCCTCGAGTCAGCCGACTTGCACCATTGGCGGAAACATCGCCGAAAACGCCGGGGGAATTCACTGCCTGAAGTATGGCACAACAACTGATCATGTTCTCGGCGCCGTTGTAGTTCTGGCCGGCGGCGAGGTGGTTGAGCTTACCAGCGGTGAGATCGAGTGCGGCGGATATGATCTGCTGGGCGTTTTCGTTGGATCGGAAGGCACCTTTGGCATTGCCACCGAAGCGACCCTGCGACTCACGCGGATCCCACCGGCAGTGCGCACGTTATTGGCCGAGTTTCCGGAAGTTAATGATGCAAGTCATGCAGTATCCGAAATTATCGCAGCCGGAGTAATGCCTGCGGCGCTCGAAATGATGGACCAGGAAATCATCCATGCTGTGGAAGCGAGCGTGTTTACGGCCGGCCTGCCTCTGGACATTGGCGCCGCGCTTCTCATTGAGTTGGATGGGCTGGAGGCCGGCATTGATCAGGAGGCTGAACGCGTCAACAGCATTTGCCTGCGACACGGGGCAAGGAGCAGCAGGCTGGCGCGAGATGAAATCGAAAGAAAGAAATTGTGGGCCGCGCGGAAAGGTGCGTTTGGCGCCATAGGCCGGATCGCGCCCGACTCGATGATCCAGGATGCCGTCGTGCCTCGCTCGCGTTTGCCGGAGATTCTCGACCAGGCTTACCGGATTGCCTCCAAGTATCGCTTGCGGCTCGCCAATGTGTTTCACGCCGGTGATGGCAATCTTCATCCTTTGATCTGTTTCGACTCACGGTCTGCTGACGAAGTTCGACGAGTAAAAGAGGCGGGCCGCGAGTTGATGGAGGCCTGCGTAAGAGCTGGCGGCAGTATCACCGGGGAACATGGCGTTGGTCTTGACAAGCGAGATCTTCTCCCACTGATCTTTTCCGCAGACGACATGGAGGTGATGCTTCGTGTGCGTTCCGCTTTTGACCCACTCGGCATTTGCAATCCCGGGAAAGTCATTCCTTTGCTGCGGGGCTGCGCTGAAGCCCGTGCCATCGTGAAACGGGGCGACGGGGAGATTGGGGGACGGGGGGACGCTCCCCATCCCCCTATCGCCCCGTCTCCCAGTCCCCCCATCGCCCCGTCTCCCAGTCCCCCCGTCCCACCTGATGCTCGAAAAGTCGTCCCCAGCTCCACCGCTGAAGTCTGCGAAGTCGTAAAAATGGCCGCGATCAATAACTGGGCCCTACTACCAGTTGGCGGTGAAACCTGGACCGACGTCGGCAATCCTCTTGACCGGGTGAACGTGATTCTCGAGACAAAAGGATTAAATAAGATCATCGAGCACCAGCCGAAGGATCTGATCGCAACGGCCCAGGCGGGTGTCACACTGAACACATTGAATAAGGTGTTGTCTCAAAATGGGCAGTGGTTGCCGCTCGATCCCCCCGACGACGGCCGGGCAACAATGGGTGGCATTGTTGCCACGGGTCTGGCGGGAGCGCTGAAGTTGGGTTATGGACCACCTCGACGGTACGTGATCGGGATGACTGTTGTCCTGGCCCATGGAAAACCCATTAAGGCCGGCGGCCGGGTAGTCAAAAACGTGGCTGGTTACGATCTCTGCAAACTTTTTACAGGGAGCTATGGCACTCTCGGCGTTATTACTGAAATCACTTTCAAGCTACGTCCTGTTCCAGCAGAAACAAGAACCGTCGTTGCGCTGGGAGCTCTCGGATCGCTCGTACAGTCGGCACGAGCCATTATCAGCACAAACTCTTTTCCCATCGCGCTCGAGTTGGTTTCACCGGGCTTGACGGTGGCAATGGACGTGGAGAATCACTCGAATCAACATGGCTTGCTTGTTAGATTTGCGGGTTCGCCGGAGTCGGTAGGTTTTGAAACGGAAGGTGCCCTGAAGCTGTTAAGAAGCAAAGGTGTAACCCAAACAGCTCTCCTGGCTGAGGATGACGCGTCGTTTTGGCACCGGCGGGCCGCGCTTCCTCTACGCTTTCACGACCGGCTGGCCTGGAGATTGAAAGTCTTGCCGGGAATGCTTCCCAAATTTCTAAACCGCCTCGGTTCCTTTCCAGGTAATTCAATATGGGTCGGGAGCATTGCAGAAGGGCAGTTGCGATCGATCTGCGACTGCGTAGATGAGGGGACCCAGATCAGGGCACTTGAAGGCTTGAGACGCGAGGTCCAGGAATGCGGCGGTTCGCTATTCATTGAGACCGCTTCCGCGGTGATCAAGCAGTCGTTGGATACCTGGGGCACTGTTGGCGCCTCGATGATTCTGGCAAGTAGAATTAAGCGCGAGCTCGACCCGCAGAGTCTCTTTTCTCCCGGACGGTTCCGTTTCGAGGGCACCGATTAACAGGCGCAGACTGCAATGACCATCGAGGGAATCAACATGAAACTCCATTCCAAAGTCAGTAACCTTCTCATCACACTTTCACTTGTTCTTGCCTTCACCGCGACGCCGATAGTTTCCATTCCGCCCCTGTCTTCTCGCGTCGCTATCGCTGCGTCACGTGAGCCGGTACGTGCCCGGCACGGCATCGTTGCTTCGACCAGCCAGATTGCTTCGCAAGTCGGTGTGGACGTATTGAAGCGCGGCGGCAATGCTGTTGATGCAGCAATTGCGGTCGCGTTTGCTCTCGTCGTAACGCATCCGGTCGCCGGGAATCTCGGGGGCGGCGGCTTTATGATGATTCGCCTTCGAAACGGCCAAACAACAGCAATCGATTATCGCGAGATGGCGCCCCTTGCAGCTACACGAGATATCTATCTTGATAAGAACGGTAAGGTCATTGAAGGCGAAGGTGGTCCGTTAGTCGGTTATCGTGCGGCTGGCGTGCCCGGGACAGTTCGTGGGATGGAGTTGGCTCTGAAGAAGTACGGCTCCGGCAAGATGAGCTGGGCCCAACTGATCGAACCCGCGCGCAGGCTGGCGGCCAATGGCTTCATACTAAACTACAACCTGGCTGAATCACTTCGGGAAGACAGCGACTACCTTTCCTTGTACCCGGAAACCAAGCGCGTCTATCTGAATAACGGCCGGTTTTTCAACGAGGGCGATCTATTTCGCCAACCTGATCTCGCCGCTACCTTCACCCGCCTGCAGCGCGGTGGTCCAAACGAATTTTATGAGGGTCAGACTGCACGGATGATCGTGGAGGATATGAAACGACACAATGGGTTGATCACGGTGGCGGATATGCGTGGATACGTAGCCAGGGAGCGAATGCCTTTACGCGGAACATATCGCGGCTACGAGGTGGTTTCCATGCCGCCTCCCTCATCGGGGGGCGCAGTGCTCATTCAAATGCTAAACATCCTCGAAGGATACGACCTCGGCAAACTCGACTGGGCCTCTTCGGATCGTTATCACTTGATGACTGAAGCGATGCGGCGCGCTTTTGCTGATCGGGCCGAATACATGGGCGATGCTGATTTTGTCAAAGTGCCGATTGCCGGCCTCATTGATAAAAACTATGCGGCAGAGCTTCGCAACAGTATAGATTTGCGCCGTGCCTCTTCCAGTCAGGCTGTGCGCGCCGGGAAGCCTGCGGGCTCTGAATCCGAGGAGACGACACATTTCACTGTGGTTGACAAAGAAGGCAACGCAGTGGCCAATACCTACACACTGAACAACTCCTATGGTTCGGCCGTGGTTGTGAAGGGCACCGGCATACTCATGAATGACGAGATGGACGATTTTGCCGCTAAGCCGGGAACACCTAACTTGTATGGCTTAATTCAAGGTGAGCGAAATGCGGTGGCTCCGCGTAAGCGGCCCCTTTCGGCAATGACTCCGACTTTCGTTTTGCGCAAAGATGGTAGCCTCTGGTTTACAGTGGGCACGCCAGGAGGGCCCACTATCATTAATACAGTCCTCTGTGTCATTACTAATGTCATAGATTTCAATATGAACATCCAACAGGCTATCGACGCCCCACGCATTCACCACCAGTGGCTGCCCGACGAACTAGTTTTCGAACCCTATGGTCTGTCTGGCGACACACAGAAGGTGCTGACGGAATTTGGGCATAAGCTAGCCAGACCGCGATATCTTGGCGACGCCGAAGGCATAATGATTGAGGAAAAGACTGGTACTCGTTTGGGTGCCACCGACCCGAGAAGAAGTGATGGCTTGGCACTGGGCTATTGATAATCACCTTCCGCTGATACGCGAGTGAGTGCATCATTTCGGGGAACAGTCAATGAGTTTTAGTGAATTGGTGCGGCTGTTAGAACAGAACGGCTTCAAATTATTACGACCGAAGGGTTCAATCCGCTATTACGCTAACCAGGCCATGACAAGCTTATTCGAGTGGATTATCATGGAACCAAAGAAGTGCCGACTGGCACGTGTCGGTCTATCTTGAAAGCGGCAGGATTAGGAGAAAGGCACCGATGATCGATTTAAGATACTCTCTGGTTATAGAGGCGACTGATGATCCTAATTTCTTCGGTTTTTATTCTCGCGATTTAGAGGGCTTTAGTGGGGTTGGGCACTCAATTGAAGACTGCTTGTACAAAGCCAGATGGGGAATGGAGGAGCATGTTGCGCTAATGAAACAGCAGCAGCTTTCGGTTCCTGAATCTAATCGGAATCCCACGATAACCGTACAGAATGCCGAAAGAGTCACTCCCGCTGCCTAGTTAATTCGCTTTGGCCATATCTCAACTTAGTTCCGTTTTGACAGCCGAAGAACAGAAGCTGCTTGCCTGCATCCACTGCGGTCTATGCCTTGAAGCATGTCCGACCTACGTTCTCACAGGCGACGAAAATGACGGCCCGCGCGGTCGGCTGTATCTGATGCGCGCAGTGGGAGAGGGCCGGCTCGCAAGTGATTCCGCAGCTTTTGAGCGTCATATCGATCGGTGTCTTGGGTGCCGCGCTTGCGAATCGGTCTGCCCTGCCGGTGTGGAATATGGACAATTGCTAGAAGCAGCGCGGTCGGAGCTGTTCCAAGCAGCGCAGAAGCGGGGCCTTAATTACAGGCTGCTGCGGCTCGCATTGCGTCATCTGTGGTCGGCCCGCTGGCGTCAGCGACTGGTTCTATCAATCCTTCGGATTGTGCGCGACTCTGGCGCCGTCAGACTTCTATTGAGGTCGCGTATTCCCAGGTTTCTCTCAACCCGCTTTGAATTCGCACTCGCACTGCTCGAAAGTTCAAAACCGCGATCACTCTCCGCTCCTGGGGGCGGTGATATTCCAGCATCGAGGAAGTCTGAGCAGTCAGTGCCGGGACCCGGCGTGATGTTATTTACCGGCTGCGTCGGCGAAGGTTTGTTCAAGCAAGTAAACGACGCAACTGTGCGTGTACTCCGGATCAACTCTCACACTGTAGACTTGCCGACGCATCAGGTTTGTTGTGGCGCGCTGCACGCGCATGCAGGTGACTTGGAAGGAGCTCGAAGGCTTGCTCGCCAGAACATCAAAGCTTTCGAAGCTGCAGTTGAGGCGCCCATTGTTACCAACGCGGGAGGCTGTGGGGCCCTGCTCGCAAGCTACCACCACTTGCTCGCCGGAGACGGGCAGTTTGTTGAACGGGCAGTCAGGTTCAGTAGCCGCGTGCGAGACGTAAGCCAGCTGTTGGAGGAGGTACCCATTAAAGTGGGTGTTTCATTTTCTGATGAGGCCGTCACTTATGATGCCTCGTGTCATCTTCATTATGGGCAGCACGCCGGCGAAGCTCCCCTCAGGATGTTGCAGGCTATACCGGATCTCAAGTTCTCGACCCTTCAAGACTCTCAGAGATGTTGTGGCGGCGCCGGCATCTACAATCTGCTCGAACCGGAGCTGTCGCGTCAGGTGCTTGAGCAGAAGTTGGCGCGCGTACAGGCAACGCGAGCCGGGATTCTTACGACGGGCAATGCCGGTTGTCACATGCAAATCGGCGCGGGCGCTTACCTGGCTGGCCTGGCGATTGGGATCTGTCACCCAGTGGAACTGCTTGACGAATCGTACAGACGCGCTGGCCTGTACCAGCAATGAATAATTTCATATGGAAAGACTTAACCGTATAACTCTGTCGATCTTTGCACCGTTGTTAATTCTGGTAGGTATTGGGGGCTTTCTCATACCGCCCCAGCTAAGTTTGACGAGTGGGGCGACACCTTACAATATCTTTCATATCCTTTTCGGCGTTATCAGCCTTCTGATCCTCTGGTCCCGTAAACAGAAGTTGGTAAGTGGGTTCAATCTGGGTTTTGGGTTGATTGATCTCTATCAGGCAGCTGCAAGTTATCTGCATCTACCTCCCAGGGACTATTTTCTTTGGACCGGAGTTGATGATATTCTGCACGTCCTTATAGGTGTTATCCTCGCCATTATAGGGTTCTACGGCCTGTCAAATGGTCGTAATTAAAGCCGAGCTCCTTTTGACTCTTCATCATCTTACGGAGAAACAGCTATGAGTGCACCAGCTCAAGTGACCCTCGAAGAAACCTCAGCTCTCGATCTTGCCGCATTGCGCTGTATGACGTTCAAAGAACTGGAGGCGCTCTACCACACCGGAAGAAGACCCTCCACAATGGCAAGTCTGGACGGTGACGCAAAAGGAGCCATGCTGGCATGGCGTCATCCCGCATCTGGGCCGTTTGCTGCTTTGCTTCGCGCCATGGGGAGATCTCGCGGTTTTCCCTGGATGGGCAAGTCGTTCAAGAGTCTGAACAGCGATAATGGTGAGGGCATCAATCGCATCAACTTGCAGATTTG
>DATEUF010000321.1:0-4424 GCA_035283325.1 Pyrinomonadaceae bacterium
CGCCCGCCGTAGTTAAGTGCTACCGTCAAAACCATTCCAGTGTTATCTGCGGTCCGCTCCGTCGCCTTGGCAATCTCCCGGCGCACGTTTTCATTCAAGGCTCCGGTTCGTCCTATGGTTTGGAATCTTATTTTTTGGCGGTCAATTTCATCCAACTCGAGCCGCAGATAGCGCCGGAGCATACGCATCAGTGCATCAACTTCGTAGCGCGGTCGCTTCCAGTTTTCAGTCGAGAACGCATACAGAGTAAGCGCCCCCAGGCCCAGGCGCGCCCCAGTGTCCACCGCTGCACGCACAGCTTCTACGCCAGCTCGATGTCCGGCAATGCGCGGCTGGCCCCGTTGCGCGGCCCAGCGACCGTTGCCATCCATGATGATGGCCACGTGGCGCGGCAAACGATCCCAGGAGATCCGCGCGAGAAGCTTTTCCTCACGGCTGCCAGTTTTGACTAATCCGGCGAAATCAGAAAGCATATCTTTCAACAACCGCCTGAAGGATTCTTCCCTACAGACGCACCGTTCATTCTTGCCCCCGCGCTGCTGGCTGTCAACAACGATAGGGCGCTATCAATAGCGCACACCGAGCAAGGTAAGCCCGCATGCTGGTGCTGTTGGTCCAACAAGAGAGCGATCGGCTTCGGTAATTGCGCGCTCAATAGCTTGATCGTTCACTTCCCCGCGACCTGCCTCAAGTAAGGTGCCTACGATCATACGCACCATGTAACGAAGGAAACCATCGGCGCTGATCTCGATCCTAATCAGCCGTGTATGACCGAGCCCTTCTGCATGTTCTGCTATCTCGAACCCCGTAATAGTGCGTATTCTGTGCTCGGCCTCTGATTGGGCAGCGGAAAAAGCGGTCCAATCGTGTGTTCCCAGAAACAATTCGGCGGCCTGCCTCATGCGGTTAAGATCCAGGCGGCGGGCTTCGTGTTGAGCGAAATGTCGCCAAAAGGGCGATATGACTGGGCCATTTACAACTCGATAAAGATAGCTCTTGCCAAGCGCTGAATAACGAGCGTGAAAATCGTCGGCGACAACTTCAACCCCCATTACCCGCAGGTCACCGTCCAGGTTGCCGTTGATGGCAGCGCGCAACTTTTCTGGTGTTATCTGCCGTTTGAGTTGCGCACTGGCGACCTGGCCTTCGGCATGAACTCCCGCATCGGTCCTTCCGGAGCCATGAACGATGACGGGCCGTCCTTCGATCAGGGAGAGTGCACGCGTGAGCTCGCCCTGCACTGTTCGCAGCTCATCCTGGATCTGCCAGCCGTGAAAATCTGTACCGTCATATTGGATTGTGAGCTTGTAATTCATTAAACCCTGCTACCCGGCTTGACCAGGGGCACCCCTTGCCTGCATAGGTCACAAACTGCCGGCTCTAATGCCGGAACATCTAAGGTAGCGAGCGCCTTGCGCGGCACTCCCACGTCTGCCCTTCCCATTGACCGGTCGATAATGGAGGCGGCCGCCAATACCTGAGCCCCGGCGGCTTGTAGTGTTTCGATCGTTTCACGCGTTGAGCCACCGGTAGTTATCACATCCTCCACGACCAGAGTTAGTTCATCCACAGCAACCTGAAAACCGCGTCGCAACATCATTCTGCCTTGCTGCCGCTCGGTCCATACGAACCTGGCGCCCAGAGCGCGAGCCACTTCATGTCCAATAATGATTCCACCCAAAGCTGGTGCCGCCACAAGCTCAATCTTCTGGTCCACGAATTCCGCTGCTAAAGCCTTTCCCAGCAGTTCCGCCTCTTTTGGATATTGCAGAACCAGGGCCGACTGCAAGTAACTGGAGCTATGTAGACCACTGGATAAAATGAAATGGCCCTCCAGGAGTGCGCCCGCCTTTCTGAATCTGTCGAATACTTCCGCAGCTTGCAAAAATCTCACCTCAATTCGAGTGCCAGTGTTACAATCCTATCGATGCCGCCCTTTCCCAACCTCGTATCCGATTCAACACTCATCGAGGAAACGGTTGCACTTTTGCGTGATTATGGCGGCCGGGCCAACGCCATCGCCATCGTCGATGCCGTATTCAAAGTGTCCCATATTGATCAGGAACTGGCCGGCCTGCTGGTGGCGGACCTTGTACGAGGTGACCGCCGCTTCAGATTCCTGGACAGCCAAACCCTTGAGCTCCAGGCGGATGAATGCGAGACCCGGATGCTGAAGGAGTTGGATTTCGTTGTTGTCGACGTTGAAGCCACGGGAGCCAAAATGCCTCCCAACCGGATCATCGAGCTGGGGGCTTACCGTATTTCTCAGCAACAAATTGTTGATAGTTTTCTCACCCTGGTAAATCCGGAGATTCCCATTCCTCGCTTCGTGGTGGCCTTGACCGGCATAAGTAACGAGATGGTGAAAGACTCCCCGGTGTTTTCAGACGTTGCCCCACGCTGGCTGGATTTTGTTTGTGACGCAGTGCTTGTCGCGCACAACGCGCCCTTCGACACCAGTTTTCTGAACCACGAGGTCTCACGTGTTTATCCGGGCCACCGCATGAGCAACCCACACCTTTGCACTGTCAGTCTGGCGCGGCGGGCCCTACCTGGGTTAGACAATTACCGGCTCGACACTGTCGCGAACCACTTCTCAATTTCGATTACTAATCGGCACCGGGCCGGTAGTGATGCGCTTGCCACGGCCGAGCTCTTTCTGCACCTGCTTTCGCGGCTCGAGGCCAACGGCGTTAAGGATCTAGCTTCGGCGCGCAAGTTTCAGTTTCCGGATATCAAGCCAGAGCGTGAGAATGATGCGCCGCCTCTACTGCCTCTAATTCCCAGCCTCTAGACCACTCTCTAATACGGAATTTGCTTTTCGCTTCAGCATTGTGCGAAGCAGGAACACAAATACGACAATGGCAGCTAGCCCTAGCCCGATCCATGGATAATAGGTTGCCAGAACTACCTTTGCCTGCTGGCCAAAACGGATGGCGAAATAACCTTCCAACAGAAAACGAAAGCCGCGTCCGGCCAGGATGGCAATTAAGAAGCGTGTCCTGCTGAAGCCAAATACCCCGGCACTGACAACGAAGAGTTTAAAAGGAAATGGTGGTGGCAGCAGTGATGCGACAAGCACCGCGAGCACATCATAGCGTTCGATCAATTCTCTAACGCGCTTCTGTTTCGTTGGTGAGAATCTGGATAAAGCGCGGCTGCCGGCCCTTTTTGAAACATAGTAAAGAATGAGGCAGCCCAACCCCGAGCCAATCGTAGCAATCAACGCGTAGACCAACATCCAATGTGGATGTGCTACCGTCAACAATAGCATTAGGGCGTCGGCGCTGCTTGGAAGCGGCACAAAGCTGGAGTCAAGCAAGGCGACAACAAACAAACCAAATGGGCCAAAAGCTATCAGAAAATCCGAAAGGTGGGCCAGCTTCCGGGAAAGACCATGTAGCAATAATTTCAACTATTGTTCCTTTCGTTCCAGAGTCACGCTTGAGCCCGCAGCATTGGGCGTGATGCTGGTCTTGGCTTTTTCGCGTGGTGCAACCGCCCGCCGATTCACAATCGTGTAGATCAGGAAAGCACAAAGTGCCAAAGCTGCCACGACGCTGATGATGACCATGCCATTGTCTTTCATAAACAACAGTACGCGACGGCCATAAAAAACAGCGAGAATTCCCTCCACATAATAGCGTACGGAACGCGCGAGCATCACTGTCAGCAGGAATTTCCAGCGCGGATACTCCAATGTACCCGCCGTCGCTACAAAGATCTTGAAGGGCATCGGCGGTGGCAGCACCGCCGGAATAGCAATCGCCAGAAAGCCGAACCGGGCATAGACTCGCTCCACCCGCTCGATGCTCTCACGCCGAAAACGCTTGCGCAGTAAGACTTGCCCGCCGCCACGCATGATCGTGTAGAGCAACAGACACCCGATTACAGAACCAAGTGCGGCAAACAAAGGAAAGTAGTAGACGGCTCCCGGATATCTATAGCAGCGGCCCACGACAAGGTAATCGTTGATCTCGGGCAATGACAACAATGAAGAGTCAAGCGCTCCGATCAGCACCATGACGGGCCCAGCCACGTACAGCGGTACCGCAATTACATAATACTCAAGCCAACGGGCAACGGAATGCAACCAATCAAACATAAAAAGTGCGGAGTACTGAGTACTGAGTACTGAGTGCTGAGTACTGAGTGCCAATCTTCCTCGATTTCAAAAGGAGACCATCGTGAGCGGAATGATCAATGTAGGCTTCGTGGTGAACGCTGTGGTGTTTTCGTTTCTCGGAGTGCTGATCTTCTGGGTCTGCTTTCGGCTGATGGACAGGTTAACGCCGTACCTGTTGTGGAAGGAGATCATTGAAGAGCACAACATCGCACTGGCCATTATCGTGGGGGCCATGTCCCTGGGCATCTGCATCATCATCGCCGCTTCGATTCACGCTTAAATGCAAGTGCTGAGTCCT
>DATEUF010000322.1:0-24999 GCA_035283325.1 Pyrinomonadaceae bacterium
GCTCGCGCCGTTCGCGCTGCTGCTGTCAATTCCCGGCGAGCTGTTCGCCGACAACAATGCCTACAGCTTTGCGGGGCAGTACACGGCGCCGCGCTGCGGAGCACCGTTCGAGTTCACTATCGGCGCCGGGACGAAGACGATGTGTCGGAGCTCCCGCTTCCGCCCATCACCCCGCCCGGCTCGGCGACCAATCCGGTCACCGTGTATCCGATTCCGAACTTCCAGAGCTGGAACGCCCGCTTCGCACCCGCGACGGTCGTCGATCCGCAGAGAACCGAGGGCGAGCCGCTTGTGAAGATCGACGCCGACGGGAACCTCTGGGAATCCGGACCGTGGGGATTCAGTGCCAACATGTCCTTCATCCACCGGTCCACCAACGACGGAAAGAAGTTCCATCTCGTGAGCACGATTGGTACGCGCCCGGACGAGCCGCCGGGCGGAGGCGACACCGACGTCGCGGTGGACGATCAGGGCAACGTCTATTTCACCGACCTCGAAGGGCCGCTGACGGAGATCGGCTCATCGGTCTCGAACGACAACGGCAACACCTGGCGCAAGAATGCCGCGGCGGTGCAGCCCGCCGGTGTGAGGGCAGCATGCGGCTGCCGAACTGGGCACGGTAAGCAGGGCCATGCAGCCGAAAGATCTCGGCCACTTCAATCATGATCAACTCATAAGTCGCTCATGAGCTGGTCGATGGCTTGGGTACCGAGTGCTTCGGCTTTGGCGGTCAGATGGGTATAGACGCTGGTGGTGGCGGGTGAATTATGGCCCAGCCACTCCTGAATCAGACGCAGGTTAACGCCGGCCTCCAGCAGATGCGTGGCCCAACTATGACGCAGCGTGTGCACATGCGCCCGCTTGGCCAGGCCACTGCGTTTGAGCGCCGCGCGGAAGGCACTCTGCAGACTACTGCGCGTGACCGGGCCACCATCATGGGCCAGACTATGTGCCAGCCCGTGGCGCGTGGGTGCGGGAAACAACCATAGCGGTGAGCGATGGGTGCGCCAGTGAGCGCGCAGCAGTTTCAACGTCGACTGCGGCAAGGGCACGTAGCGGTCTTGCTTCCCCTTGCCATGGATGTGCAAGGCCATCCGAGCACTGTCCACATCCGCCACCTGCAAATGGGTGCCTTCTAACAAGCGCAAGCCGCAGGCATAGATCGTCTTCAGACAGACCTGATAGACCGGGATCCTTACGGCCCCCAGAATCTGCCGCACCTCTTTCCGGCTCAGCACCACGGGCAACTTCCACTCGCGTGGCGGCCGCACGAAGCGCAGTGTGGGCCAGGGCTGCTTCAGTGTTTGCTCATAGAAGAACTTAATCCCACAGAGCGCGATGGTGGCGGTGGGCCGGGCAATCTTCTTCTCGTTAGTCAGATAGAGAAAGTACTGGCGCAGCTCTTCATTGCCGAGTTGCTCCGGGCTACGACGATAATGTTGGGCTAGTTGCCACACGGCCCGCGCGTAAGCCTCCTGAGTTCTTGCCGAGAGTCCTCGCAATTGCATATCCTCAAGCATCCGTTGACGTAACGGTGTCATACAGTATCTCCTTCCGGGGAGGGGAAAAACGGTGGCTTCTTTTGCCGAGAGACACCATGGTCCTCCCCGGAAGGGATACTGGGCTATGGACTGTTTAAAGGGAAATGCGAAACCGTCAGTGCTTGCTCGTAAGTTTTTATCTATCCGCCCGCAGGCGGATTTAGTTCAACAAGCGCTTGCAGCGGACTCGCCGGTGAGTGGCCTTTATTCGAAGTTGCGTGGGCGAGCCGCTGAAGCGCAACGTTGGATTGCTTGTCTGGTTTTGCGCGCGTTGAATTTAATGCACCTTGAGCGGGGGCAAGCCGCCCTTCCTGACCTCGAGATTCACTGACCTAAGTATTCCAATCAATGCTGAGAGCCTACCGAATACCGCTCTGGAGAAGCTGGCAAGTTTGAAAGAAGCGATACAACGAGGAAGATAACTGGCCGCATTATCTTCGATTTCAAAAAGGGTAAAGGTGGGCTGCCCTATAAGAATGGTTTTACTGGATGATCGCATTCCAACGAGCGCTTGAAGCGGACGCGCCGGGAGCGGGCTTCTTTGGAAAGTTGAGTGGGCGAGCCGCTTAAGCGCAACGTTCTCCGCTCTTTATGATCCATGAAGACTTTATTTTTTATCGGCCTCTGCGCGGCGCTAGGGCTTTCACCATTTAGGGCCCAAAAGCATATGGGTAAAGCGGAGCGTCTTCCAGTTTGGCTATACAGTCCTTCTTGCAGCAGGTAACTATCAAGGCAAGGTTAATCGGACGGCGGCAAACCTCAGCTATCCAGCGGAAACTCAATTTTGCTTGTGGGGAGTAAGAAATCACCGTTGATCTCAGACATGCGGTTTCGCCCTAAGAGGTGATTTCTCGGGGCGGGGCATAAGCTGTTTCACCGGACGGCTCGATAGCATGCTTCTCAACAATTCATTTAGCCTCGCCGCTTGGATGGTGGTCGCTCGCCGTCAGTGAACAGCAGCGTTATCTGGCTGCGATCTGCCTGGATCGCCCTTTTCATCTTCGTCTTACCTTTATATATAATGCCGGCAATGGACATAGTCATCCACAAAACCCCCAGGGGCAGAGAGGGGGCAAGTTTCTTCCAACCCGGGGGCAGATCCGGAGGCTCATGCCAAAGCGCGTTAAAACCATCTCAGTTTCTTCATTTTTCCGCAGTATTTCCGCGAGCGGGTGTGGCGCAATGGTAGCGCATTAGCTTCCCAAGCTAAGGGTTGCGGGTTCGAGTCCCGTCGCCCGCTCCAAAATTCAAACCGCTAAGACGTGCGTAGTCTGACCGCTACAAGAATACAGCCCCGGGGAGCACAGGCATCCTGCTGCCTCGGCTAACAAGCTTTGCACCGAAAAGCAGACACGGATGTTTGCGCTCCCAGAGCTCTGGGGTCTCAGTTCTGCTACTTGCTTTAGTCGTTACTTAGTCGCTGTCGCAGCACGATAGCCGGCCCCCGCTGCCTTCTCCATCGCTTTAACACCCTCGTCAATAGTCAGCAATGGTGTGGTCTTAACGTTTCGACAAGCACCACCCGCCGCAAACGCCATGGCAATCGCTGACGCGTCTACGTTTGTCGGCATTTGAAGAATTAATACGACGTCGTATTCCCCAAATGCGAACCAGGCGCTCTCGATCTTTCCACCAAGCTTTTCAATCGCTGGGCGGACTGCGTCGATGCGGTTTTGCGGTTTGTCTACCAGGGCCTCCCAACCTTCTGTCGAATATGCAACTTGCTGTAGGTAATAGGGCATCAGTTTCTCCTTTCAGGGGCAGAAAAATGTCTTGTTGCTTCATGTGCAGTCTATGGCCCGACAACATGAGATGACTTGGCCAAACAGTTACAGAAGTGATGCGTGACTCTGTCCTCTAGAGCCTAAAATGTCAAGCGGCGAATTGCCCTATTAGAAACCTTGCTAGATGACAAGCGTTTTGAGTTTACTATGGCTTCAGTATGAGGAAGCAATCGGGAGCAAGACGCGCATGCTTGCTTATCCTTTGCATAAACGTTGTTAATCTGTGTAACCTCCAGAAAGAGTGAACGCGGCCACTAACAAGCAAGAGAAAAAGGGAATCACGCCTGCTGCAGCCTGGCGGGATGCGCGTGAGCTCATTTGGGCACATCGTTATCGACTAGCTCTTGGCATGCTCCTCATGGTCGTCAGCCGCCTCGTCGGCCTTGTCCTACCAGCCAGTTCCAAGTACCTCGTCGATGACATAATCCTCAAACACAAGACCGAGTTGCTGCTCCCTTTGGCGCTGGCGGCAGGAGCGGCGACTATTGTGCAGGCGCTGACCTCCTTCTCTCTTTCGCAGGTATTAGGTGTGGCCGCACAGCGTGCCATTACAGAGATGCGCAAGAGCGTGCAGCAACACGTGGAGCGTCTGCCCATCAGATATTTTGATTCGACGCAGACCGGCGTGCTCATCTCGCGCATCATGACCGACGCTGAGGGCATCCGGAATCTCGTCGGCACCGGCCTGGTACAACTGGTGGGCGGCCTCTTTACCGCGATGATTGCGCTGTGCGTGCTCTTCTATTTGAGCTGGCGGCTGACTTTCGTGACTCTTTTTGCTCTTGCCGCGTTTGGCGGTTGCATGGCTTTGGCTTTCAAAAAGCTCCGACCACTTTTCCGCGAACGCGGTCAAATAAATGCCGAGGTAACGGGGCGTTTGACTGAGTCTTTGGGTGGCATTCGCATCGTCAAAGCCTATGCCGCTGAGAAGCGTGAAGAACTGGTTTTTGCCCGCGGCGCGCACCGGCTCTTTCGCAACGTCGCGAAGTCAATGACGGCGGTTTCCGGTGTCACGGCTTTTTCTACCGTCATTGTCGGGGTTATCGGCGTGATATTGATTCTCCTCGGTGGCCGCGACATCCTCTCCGGTCAAATGACGCTCGGCGAATTCTTCATGTACATTTTCTTTACTGCGTTGGTGGCTGCGCCACTGGTTGAGATTGCCTCGATCGGCACGCAGATCACCGAAGCGTTTGCCGGCCTTGATCGTATACGCGAAATCAAGCGTCTAGCTACTGAAGATGAGGACGACACTCGTCGACAACCGAGTCTGGAGATTATTGGCGAGGTTGCTTTTCACGATGTCAGTTTTGAATACAACAACGATGTGCCTGTCTTAAAGCACGTCTCCTTTACCGCCGCAGCGGGATCCACAACTGCGTTGGTAGGGTCGAGTGGATCGGGCAAGTCCACATTGATCAGTCTGGTCATGGCCTTCAATCGACCCGTCTCCGGCAAAGTATTGGTTGACGATTGTGATCTCGCTTCAATCCGTCTAAGAGACTATCGGAACCAGCTCGGTGTTGTCCTACAGGACAACTTTCTTTTCGATGGCACAATCGCTGAGAACATCAGCTTCTCTCACCCACATGCCACACGAGAGGAGATCATGCGAGCCGGCCGCATTGCACACTGCGAGGAGTTCGTTAACGGTTTTGCCGACGGCTACGATACAGTCGTGGGCGAACGCGGCGTGAAGTTGTCGGGTGGTCAGAGGCAGCGCGTGGCTATTGCTCGCGCAATTCTGGCAGAACCGAAGATTCTGATCCTGGATGAGGCAACTTCAAGTCTCGATAGCGAGAGCGAAGCAATGATTCAGGATGGATTGCAGTCGCTGCGGCGGGGCCGCACAACCTTTGTCATTGCCCATCGTCTTTCTACCATTCGCAGCGCCGATCAGATTCTGGTGCTGGAAGGTGGCGAGATCGTCGAGCGCGGAACGCATGAACAACTGTTGGCTGCTGGTGGCCGCTATAAGCAGTTGTATGACAAGCAGTATAGCTTTGAGCAAAACAGGTTCATCAATCCTGGCGAAGACTTCACACCGGAACCGCCAAGAGTGTTGCCGCTTAAGGTGTCGGAGACGTCTGGGCTGCCGAATTTATGATCGCAAAATTTCCTTCGATGTCGCAGCTGACGCCAAGTCTTATTCGCAGCTGCCGAAATCGACAACTCTCAGAGGTCGGGACTATCAAAGCATCAAAGCTGAGAGCTTACTGCAGCCATTCTGGTTTGCTAGGCCTTAGCCTCTGAGTCCGATCCCCCTAAACCGGGCCGGTTCATCCCGGCTCACAGGAGACACAATGCGCAAACGAATTCTGGTTCCCCTAACAATTCTCTTGTTCTGTTATGTTGTGGCTGGCCAACAAGCACAGCCGCAGCCCCAATCACTCACCTTTTACTACGATTACAGAGTGAATCCTGGTAAGGAAGAGGATTTCATGACTCTGGTTAAGACTGTAGGGCAGCCCGTTCGCGACAAACTTATGGCAGAAGGAGTCATAATGGCCTGGGGCATTGAAGTTCCCGTCCTAAGGTATCCTGGCGGGACGACTCACCTGATCTGGTTTTCCGTGGAAAACTGGGCGGGCGTGGAGAAGGTCCTGAATGCCATGGAGGCGCAGCTTGCGAAACTGGCCGAAGATGAGGCTAAAGCAGCCGCCGATGCAACTCGAAATCGGCAAAAGCCCGCGATGACGACGGCCCAGCGCGCTCGGGAGGTCTTTGATGCGAGCAAGACCCGCGACTGGCTGATACGCGATCTGGTTTTTGGTTACACGTCAGCGGCCAGCCCGGCAGGATTGCTGCCTACCACGCGATACAACTTTGTAAAAGTGAAACCGGGCAAAGGCGCTGAGTATCGAAGGACATGGGAGAAGTACAACAAGCCCGTCCTGGATAAACTACTCGCCGATGGCACCATATTGGCCTATGGACTAAGCGCGGAAGAAGTGAAGACTGAAGGAGAGTTCACTCACTTCAGCTGGACTGCGACATCAAATCTGGCAGCAGCGGACAAGGTGGTCGCGGCATTTGCTGCTGACCGCGGACGCCGTTCAGAAGAGGAGCGAGCTGCAATTGGTGATCTCTTCACTAGCTTGATTGAACCGGATAAGTCACGCGCGCTCGTGACACGTTCCATAATCTTCAGGGTGCCCGGACAGAAGTGAACAGTTGCTTAGCATCAGCGAAAATGATCGAACAAACCCTCTCTAATCGATACCAAATACTTTCGGAACTGGGGCGTGGTGGTATGGGTGTGGTCTATCGCGCACTCGATCCCCTGCTTAACCGCGAGGTTGCCATTAAGCTCATTCCGCCGACCCTGCTTACTCCGGAAACTGAGCAGCGCTTTCAGCGAGAAGCCCAGCTCGTTGCCCAAATGGACCACCCGGCGGTCGTGCCAATCTTTGACTTTGGCAAACACGAGGGCTCGCTGTTTTTCGTTATGCCCGTTGTACAGGGCACAAACTTGCGCTGGTTCGAGCGCGAAGCCGCACTCACTCTCGGTGAAGTCCTGGATATCGGTATTCAGATCGCTGAAGCGCTCGAATACAGCCACTCACGAGGAGTGATTCACCGCGACATCAAACCCGAAAACATCATGGTGACGCGTGAGGAGGGCGGCAAGATCAGGGTTCGAGTTATGGATTTCGGCCTTGCCAGGGGCGCTGCCGAAAGCAGGATCACTAAGACCGGAACCATCGCGGGGACGCTCGCTTACATGAGCCCGGAGCAGGTTGCTGCCAGCGGCATCGATCACCGCTCCGACATATACTCGCTGGGTACTGTTCTCTACGAATGTCTAACGGGTGAGCCTCCGTTCTTAGGTGAGCTTCAGTCAATTCTTTATCGCATCGTTCATGAGATTCCTCAGCCGCCGCGTTCACTCGGGGCCGATATCAACGAGGATCTCGAGACCGCGATTCTTGCCTGTATTGCGAAGGAGCCTGCGAAGAGACCACAGCGAGCCACCGAGGTCGCGGAATCTCTGCGCCGTTGCCAAACGCGATTGAATCATAGTGACCTCACGAAGTCTGTAATAATGACAAAAACCATGATGCTTCCTCGCGTAGCTCTTTCCCCTTTCATAGGGCGGGAGAAGGAGCTAGCCGAGCTGCAGAAGCGACTTAATGCTGCTATCAGCGGAGAGTGTCAGTTTGTGGTGGTCTCAGGTGAGCCTGGTTCCGGCAAGACCAGGCTACTCGACGAGATCGAGCATCTGGCAAAGGCCCGCAAGCTTCTGGTCCTTCATGGGCGATCAATCGAGAAAGATGGAGCTTTTCCATACCAGGGTTTTTGCGAGGCGATTCAGGAGTACTTCCGGCTAAAAGAAGCACCGAGCTCAGGTAGCGGATCAATCGAACTTGCAGATATTGCTCCCGACCTGTTGTCGTTATTTCCGATGCTCACAGAGATCAGCGAGATTCGCTCCGCGCTGACAGGCGAGTCGAAGGTCTCACAACCTGTCGTAACACAAGGCCCGGACAATCGCACACACATCTTTGAACTGTTAGCACGCACGCTCACTCGGCTTGCCGGTGGTAAGCCGTTGATCCTGCTACTAGAGGATCTTCACGCCGCTGAGATTTCCATCGAGGCGCTGCAGTACATCGTCCGACGTTTAGGACCAACACCAACCCTGATCGCTGTCACCTATCGCTCTACTGATGTAGACCAGCGGCACCCGCTCAGCCGTATGCTGGATACGTTCCGCGGAGATCGCCGGTTTACAACGATCGCTCTGGGACCGTTTTCGGCTTCCGAACATCGCCACTTTCTCGAAACACTTATTGGAGGTCCCAAGCTTTCCGACACATTGGTAGAACGGCTTTACGAAGCCACTGAAGGGAACCCATTTTTCACTAAGGAGCTGGTCCGTTCCCTGCTTGACTCCGGCGGCATCTCCAAAGATCAAACGGGTGCCTGGGTGCTTACTGGAGCCACTGATCTTTCAACTGGCGATCTGCCGGCAACCATTCAGCAAGCCGTAGAGAAACGGATTGAACGTCTGCCGGATAACCTGCGCGAAATCCTATCTATCGCATCCGTCATCGGTAGAGCATTTGATTTTCGCGAGCTGCGAACGCTCGCGGAAGGCAAGGATGTTGAGGAAGCTATTGATCATTTGATCGAGGATGGACTCGTCGAGGAAGAGCGCGAGTCGCGCGGTGATCGGTTGACGTTTTCCAGCGGGGTTGTTCGCGACGTTCTATACAGTGGCGTTCCGCGACGTAAGCGCCGGTCTTTACATCGCAAGTATGCAGAGCAGATTGAGAAGCGGCACAGCGGCCGTCTGGAGCGCATTTATCCGCAGTTGGTCCATCACTTCTCTCAAGGGGATGTGCCTGACAAGACCGTGGAGTATGCCCTTCGCCTGGCGAGAAATGCGTTGGATGCTTTCAGTGCCGAAGATGCGTTTCGAGCGGCAAAGACGGCACTCGACTTTCTCGATGAAGAATGGGAAGGGGATCCCCTGGCGGAAGGTGAAGCCCGAATGTTGCTGGCTCAGGCGCATCAGATGACGGGTGATATTGATGGGGCGCTAAAAGAGGCGGAGGCGGCCATCAGGATATTCGAGAGCGAAAATCAGCCCGCGCTCAGTGTTAAGCCGCTCCTATTTGCTGCCGAAACTGCCTGGCAAGCCCGCCGCGTGGAGGAAACGACTCGCTGGGTAAATAAGGGAATTGAGGCGGCGCAGAACTCCGGCGAGAACGAGAGTTTACGACATCTGCTTTCTTTGGCGGCGACGCTCGCAAACCTACGAGGGGTGTACGAAAAAGCCAACGAATACCTGGAGCAGGCTGAGAATCTTGCTCCAACAGGTAAAGGAAGCGAGGCGCAGGAGGAGATTCCCCGTGGTGGCAAGCTTGTGGTTGCGCTGGCCACGCCGGTTGAAGTCGTAGAGCCAGTGAATATGGAGTTGGTTGAGGAGCAGGAGATACTCGCAAACGTTTTCGAACCGCTGCTCACGTTGGATCCAGAAGGGAATCTGATGCCAGCTCTATGCGAGAGATGGGAGTTTGCCGGCGAAGGAACATCACTGCTTCTTACAATTCGCTCGCGCGTGGCTTTCCAGGACGGACACCACCTTACCGCAGAGGACGTCAAGCGTTCATTCGAACGCAGCATAGGTCTGGTGGCCCGGGAAATGCCAGCTGCGTTTGCAGCGATTCGCGGCGTGACAGAATTCTCGCAAGGCCAGGCTAGAGAAGTTAGTGGCATTGTGGTCCATTCAGAGCAGAAGCTAGAGATTCAACTTCTGCAACCACTATCAATCTATCCCGCATTGCTTACCGATTACAAAACAGCGCTGACAAGGTCAGGTGCGGACGGCGACATTGCATTGGGAACCGGTCCTTTCCGATTCGCCTCCTATGCTCCTGACCGGATCCTTCTTGAGCGGAACGAAGATTATTGGAAGGGTGCCGCGGCAGCTCTCGATGCCATCGAATTCCGGCCGGGTTTGAGCGCGAAAGCCATCGCCGCAGGCCTTCGCTCGGGAGATATCGACCTGGCGCGCGATTTGGGGCCCCAGGATCTGGACGATTTCCTTCGTGATCCGAGATTCCGCGGTGGCCTGGTGGAAGTTCCGCGGAAAACTACTTACTTCGTACTGTTCAATACGATGGGCAATTCCGCTGCCACCGATTTGAGGGTGCGGCAGGCCCTTTCCGGAGTTGTGCGTACCCATGATCTCGTGTGGCAGACGTTGGGACGGTTTGCGCAGCCTGCCGTCTGTGTGATTCCCCCAGGAATGCTCGGTCATGATCCCGGTAAGCGAAGAACTGCTTTGTCGCGCGAGCAGGCCCAGGAGTTGCTGCGTTCAGCCGGGATCTCCGGAGAGATTCACCTTAAGGCCGCAGTCCATCCGCTGTTCCAGGATCGGTACAAGTCATTGCTTACTGCTCTGTCTGCGATCTGGGCCGAACTGGGAGTTCAGGTTGAAAATGTCACCTCTACGATGGCTCCTTACCTGGAATCGTTTCAGCAGAGTGCGGGGCTGGATCTCTTTATTGGTCGCTGGAATGCGGACTACGACGATCCGGATGATTTTACTCACGGGCTGTTTCATTCCCGCGTCGGTCAATTCCGTAGCTACATATCTGCTTCTGACGGAGACCAGATTCTCGCCGAAGCGCGCACGGAAAGCCGACCAAATGTAAGAGCCTCCCTTTATCGAAAGTATGAGAACTATCTTTTCGAAAGCGCGACGGTTCTCCCCCTGTTTCATGACATAGACTACAGGTTGGCTAATTCAAAGGTTCGAGGATTGAGGCTGCGCAGTGGTGCTCCGTTTGTGAATTATGCTGAGCTTGGCTTGCTGGAATCGTCGGCAGCGGCTGGCGATGCGCCGCTTCGCACGGGAACTGGAATTATCCACGTCCCAGTGACCGGCGTCATTCAGAGTATCGATCCCTCACTAGCCGCTACTGTCGAAGATGGTGAAGTCCTGCCCAACATATTCGAAAGCTTGACTGTCGAGGTAGGAGCCAGAATTGTCCCCTGGCTCGCCGCTGAGTTTCGCATGGAAGAGGGTGGGCGGCGTTACCGGTTTCGGCTTCGAGATAACGTCCGTTTTCATGATGGGCGCAGATTGACGGCTCGCGATGTCCGTTATTCGTTCGAGAGGTTTTTATCGAATCCGGCAAGTATCAGTCGCATGTTCTATACCAACATCCGAGGCGCGCGTGAGCTGCTTAATGGCGAGGCGCGAGATCTCACAGGGTTTCGCATTCAATCGGCGCACGATTTCACTATTGAGCTTGAAGAGCCCATCTCATTTTTTCCCGCCATGCTCTCTTATAGCGCCGCGGCAATTGTTCCGGAAGGAAGCGAGCAGTTTGAAGGGAATTGGCAAGAGGGTTGCGTGGGTACCGGGCCTTTCCGCGTAGTCAAATTCACACGCGGCCACAGGCTCGAACTGGAGCGTAACAAAAACTATTGGCGGAAAGGATATCCAAAGAGCGAGAGTTTGGTGTTCAGCTTCGGAGTTGCGCCTGCCGAAATTCTGTCAGAATTTCGCGCTGGTCGGTTTTCCGTGGCTTCAGATTTGTTGCCGGCTGATGCTGAGGCTCTGCGTCGCGAGCCTGAATTTGCCTCAGGTTACCGCGAGAGTCCTCGATTGATAACATATTACGCAGCCTTCAATACGCATCGTGGTCCGCTGAGCGATAAGAGTTTGCGCCAGTCGCTAGCGCGTTCCATCGACGTTCCCGGCCTTGTGCGCCAAACTCTCGGGCGTTTGGCTGTTCCCGCACAAGGACTGATTCCCCCGGGCTTGTTGGGCCATGATTCGTCACTTACGCCGCGAACTTCCACTGGTTTGCCACCGTTACCAGAGCAGCGCTCGGCAGAGGTTGAGTTGTCGGCCGTGCTCAATCCAGTCTTCTTTGGTGAATTCGCCGCGATGTCGCGGGCATTTGCTAACAGCTTGCGCGAGCAGCGAGTCAAGTTGCGAGTTGTCAACAAGACAATGGAAGAATGGCTTGATTTCTGCGGCAAGGCGAACGTCGACCTGGTAGTTGGGCGGTGGGCTGCGGACTATCCTGACCCGGATACATTCGCAACGATACTGGCGTCGAAAGAGGGCTTGTTGGGTCAATTGTGCGGTTCACCTGAACTCGACCGCCTTATCGAGCGAGGACGCGCCGAGACATCTCCAACCGCGCGACATGGGATATACCGCCAGATTGAGGAACTTATTGCGCGCGAATGCTTGTTGCTCCCGCTGTTTCACGAACAAACCTATCGCTTTGCTCGACCAGAAGTGGAAGGACTGTCTCTATCTTACAGCGCACCCGCCGTCGACTATGCCAGTCTGCGAACATAGACAATTCGCCTCCGCTTTTGGTTGACAGCCTTCTCCCTGGCGCTTCGCACATTATTCCCCGTGCAGGACGCGACGCCCAATTACCTGGCCACACCTCACGTCAATGTTTTGGCCGCTCGCCAAAACACTCTCGAAATGCGCGAATTTAGCGAATTTCGCGCAGGACTCTTTTCAGCCTAACGCCTAGCATGCTAGCAGGAAAGGTATTGGACTCCTTTTTGGGGCCCATGGTGCGAGCATTATGGGAAACAGGGTCTATCGCGTCTGCGGGGCAATACTAATTACCATTCTGGTTGGCAGTACGCCGATTTACGCTACTCCGATTGCAATCCGGGAAGTAGTGCAGGTCATTGTCAGCGGACACAATCCTCCCAGGCTCCAGCTTAACGCTGTCTCGCAATACGCAGCCCCGCACACAAACGTCTTCCAGCAGTCCTCAGATCGCGCGAAAGGAAAGGCGGCCTCAGCCAGCTCAAAAAACTCGCCGGATTCACTCTTGCGCGGCACGACAGTAGACCCGGATGCTGGCGGAAGCAGTCTTTCGGTGATCGATGAAGGCGAAGTTGAAGGCACCATCTGTGACTGTGGCGAAATCCCTCCGCCGGGCAATGCCCTACCGAAGTGGCCGCTGCTTCTTCTGGGAGCGGTGCCGCTTTTCCCCTTTCATGCGTGCGGCGAGTGTGCAACTCCGACTTCAGCTTCATCTGCAATGCCGTCACTTACCCTCATGCTGGAATCAGCATCCCTCTTCTTGTTCGGCCTCGCCCTGCTAGTTTTTGCCGGCCTGCGCCGGCACCGCCCGCGGACAATCCGGATGCCTTTCTCCTGAGTTCAGAACCGGAGTAGCGAATCTCTTGCCCTATCGAAAAAATTAGATAGCTGAGTGGGACGGGCTCGATGCTCGATGGACTCCTGCGGGCTCGTTTTCGCTCAGCAAGATGGCGCGACGACCGGAAAGGCCGTCGCGCCACATTTTTCGTATTCAGCCACTTTCCCGAACTCTAAAATCACGATCTCCATTTTCAATCGGTAGCCGCGTGCTGATAGTGCTTGACGGCGCGATGGCTACCGCTCCGTACTATCTTTTTCCTTGTACTTGAAGTCAACTCTGAGTTATTATATCTCTTCAAACTACGGCGTTAACTTTCATCCGGTATCCTTCTATGGCCTCTTTCTAAGGGGCACGGTACATACGTCTCAATTCGAGCTCCTTTGGCATTTGGCTATTAATGCTTACTGCTGATTTTTAGGCACAATACCCCGCCAGTCTTTCCCCCTCGTCGGATCGTCTCCAATTGACTCCGAAAGGTGAGGCATCCACCCCGCACGAGGAGGGAATTTCCATGTACTGTCCCGCCAGATTAACCCTTTGCACGGGAAGAAGGGTTTTAATTCTCGCTGTAACCTGTGTCGCGCTCCTGGCTGCCGAGATAACTCACTTTTCAGGTGAGGCTAGCGCCGGGGCGGGTACCCAGGAGCGAGCCTCCGCAACGACTTCCGTTGGTCTTGATGTCGCCGCCCAATGCCCCACGTTGCCCGCACCGAGCTCTATCAGTGGGACGACAGAGTTGAACACTGTGAAGTCGCAGATGTGGATTATCAATGGAGTATGGTGGGGAGCTTTCGCAAACAGCGGGCTCTATTTCTATAAGAGATCGGGAACGAGCTTTGTCAAGGGCGCCCTGATCGACAGTGCGGGCGGCAGACCTGATACGCTTTGGAATGGCACCAACTTATTCATTCTGATCTACAAAAGCAGTTCGCAGGCGACCCTTCGTAAGTATAGCTACAACTCGGCGACGCAAACCTACACACAATTGTCTGGTTTTCCGGTGAATCTATCGCTCTCGAGCGCGAGTGCTATCACGTTTGCGCAGGACCATCACGGTAAACTGTGGGCCGCATACACGGGTTCTGGCCTGGCCAAGGTGATCTGGTCTACGACTGCGGATCACACAGTCTGGAATACAGCAGGATATGTAGTCGCAAGTGGTCTTCCATCGTCGGGCGAGATCGCGGCCATCGTCGCCTTTGGTGGGAACAAGATTGGCGTAGCATGGTCCAATCAGGCGGTGGGCGAAGACGGCTTTCGTTATCACGTTGATGAGGAACCTAACGAAACTATCTGGTCACTAAAAGAGCAGATCGACTGTTGTACGTTCAGCCCTGGCGGCGTTGCCGACGATCATATGAATATTAAGGCTGCCCCTGATGGTCGTATCTTTCTCGTCGCAAAGGACAGTAACCTCAACGCTGCTGGAACCGGGAATGGCAACCTGCATCTTTACGCGCGCCCCGTTGCCGCGGAAGTGAAGCAATGGCCAGAAGGATACCTCGTCAACCCCGACCCCAGCGCTGAACCCACCCGGCCGACGCTGTTACTGGATACTGAGAATAATGAAGTCTATGTAATTTACGTCGACTCGCATATCGATCAGAGCATGTTCTCACATACAAGCATGGACAACCCTTCCTTTGGACCCGCTTGTCTTTTCATCGGAGTCAAGGCCAACAACAGTACCTCAACTAAACAGAATCTCAATTCCACTACTGATCTGATCGCGGCCGGCAGTATCAACGGCCAAATTCTCTCCAATGTTATAGATCTGCAACCCGCGGAGACTTCTTCCCCATTTATTACCGAGCTCTTACCCACGAGCACCACGGCAGGCGGCGCCGCATTTACCCTGACAGTCAACGGCACCGGTTTCACAACGAACTCGGTCGTGCAGTGGAATGGTTCGGCGCGCAATACCGTGCTCAGCAATGGACAACTGATGGCTACCATCTCCGATGCTGACATTGCTCTTGCAGGAAATGCCGACGTTACAGTCTTGAATCCTCCTGATCAGGGCGGTATCTCAAATACAATAATATTCACCATTGATGCTTCACCTACTCCCACGCCGACACCAACACCAACACCAACACCAACACCAACACCAACTCCAACTCCAACACCAACACCAACTCCAACTCCAACACCGACGCCGACACCAACGCCAACTCCGGCGCCGGCCCCATCTCAAACGACGCTCTCGGCGATTGCTGACGCGCGGGTGAAGAGTACTTCTGCATCAAGTAACTATGGAACTAACTCAGAACTTCGAACCAGACGTGCTAGTTCCAGTGACACTAGCTCTTTCGAATCTTATTTGAAGTTCAGCCTGAGCAATCTTGGCTCAGGAAAAATAACGAGCGCCAAACTTCGACTCTATGGACGACTTGACAGCGGTAGCAACATACCAACCTCTGCTTTCTCCAGTAGTAGCAGTTGGTCGGAAACCGAGATTACGTGGAGCAACCGGCCAGCCTCTGGAACAACCGCACTGGCAAACACAACGATTACGGATACCACCCGGCGATATTACGAGTGGGACGTAACGTCATTTGTCATTGCGGAAAGAAATGCCGGCAAACCTACCGTCAGCATTGCCTTGAAGAATCCGCAAACAAGCAGCCCGTACACGGTCTTCAATTCCCGCGAGGCGAGTGGAAACAGACCGCAGCTCGTGGTAACAATAGACTCCGCATCATCAGCCTTCTTAACAGCGCCGGGCCAAATGCCAATGACGGCAACCCTAACTAAACTATCGGATGGTGAGCAATTGGAAGGTGAAGGCAAACGGCGGCCGCTAACGGAAACAGTTGCTTGGCGCAGAAGAGTTCTCGGATGACTTTGCCAATGGGAAGCGGATAAGGTAGGGGTCAGACGAGGATGTCGCTTCAGGTTAGTAAAGGGGCAAGCCAAAACCTCAGGGCATGAAATCTCTGAGGTAAGGAAGGGGGCAAGGCAGGCTTCTGGGCAGGAAGGGAGCTACTCTCAGTCTGCCGCCGCCCCCGCTGCCTCAAAAAAGCGTCTCGTCGACGGAATCACTCGACTGCAGGAAATCAGTTCTGGGATGCGAATCAGATCAGATGGATATCAGATTAATTTGAGTGGTTACTTCAATGTTGCCTGCTACATCTTCTTGAGGCGCTCGGCAGTCTTGTGAATGTTGCCGCTAAGTTCAATTAACCGTTCGAGGTCTTGGCCGGCTCGAGCTGATTCTTTGACGTCCACAGCCCCTGGCGTCTCTACGACTGGATTGGTGACAAAGCTTCTGATTCGCTTACAGAGACTTATCAGAGCGTCCTTCACATGAGCGTCGTCGACGAATCAATTCCTTGAATTAGATCTTGTCGACCTTGTGGTGCTTCATAGAATGCTAGACGCGACTTTAGTCTCATTACGATTGACAATATTGAGCCGATGTGAAGGGGTGCTGAAGCACAGCGCTAACAGGATTAAAGCTGGCAGATTCGGTCTCAGGAAGGGAGATTTGGAGTGCGGCGACAAGTCACCGCGCTCCAATTCGTTACGCACTCAGGCTGGGGATGGCTCAAATTATTTACCAGTGGGTCGTGCTAGGGATGCTAAGGCTTTAACGCTCTTGCGCCACTCCATGGGCGTAGTTTGTTGAAGACGCGCTAGCTCAGATGCTGCAATCACTAACTCGCGAACAGAAGGAATTATTGCAAACTCCAAAGCAGCTTTAGGTTTTGCTGCCACATCCAGGAGGGCGAGTTTAGCGTCTCGCCACTCCGCGGTCGGGGCAATGCCTGCAGTCAGGTAGGACATCGCTTCCAGGCCCGCTCCGCCAATTTCCCTCAGGTCTTTGGCGAGTGGCCTTGCCTCGTGCAGAGCCGGCGACCGATCAATTACCGCCTCAAGATCCAGTCCAGCATCGCGCCACCTGGCCAACATTTCACGGGTATTCTCTCGCCGTAGTAGAAATCGAGGAGCATCTGAAAGGAAGCCTTCTACCATCACTTCAAAATTACGGGCAGCTGCACTGTCCGGCCGGGCGGCATCGATTAGCCCCGTGAGAGGGCTCAGCATCGTTTGGGGCCGCATCTGGTAACGTCTGTATTCCTTTACTGGCTCAACGACAGAGACAAGGGTTTGCAGAGGGCCGATTTCGCTGCCTTGCGTCAAACGCCGCAGTAACATCCTTACGTTCTTTTCATGGGTCAGTCCCAGTTCCTCCAATTGAATGCTGACGATAGCCAGGCGCCGGTACATATCATCTACGTCAACAATGCTCCGAGGCGACCAGAGCCTCTCAGCGATAGCAGCCGTGCGAGGCCAAATGCGCGAATCGATGGTCTCCGGAGTGACCCATTCACTCCACATGGTTGCCTCGCCACCGAGGACGTGGGCCGCTTCGGCGCTGGTTAAGGCGCTGCCCGCAGGGAGCGGATCTATGGCGTAATGGTTCGAGGTCGGAAAACTGAGATCAATATAATAGCCCGCCGAAAGGACACTATTAAAACCTTTCCTAGCAGCTTCGGCTAGAGATGATGGCCCTCGCCATGAATGGATGACGACCTCATTGGGAAGGTCAGGCTGAAAGATTTCGTCCCAGCCCATCATCTTTTTGCCGTGCTTGCGGAGAATCTTCAGCACTCGTTGATTAAAGTGGGTCTGCAGAGCGTGATTATCCTTAATTCCTTTCTGTTTCATGAACGCCTGGATCCTCGGGTTTCGTTCCCACTGCTTGCCTTCATTTTCGTCCCCACCGATGTGAACGTACGCATCGGGGAACAGTGCAGCCATTTCTCCGAGAAAGCCATCCAGGAATTTGTAGACTTCTTCCCGAGTCGGATCCAGCGCTGGTTCGAAAATGCCGGGACGCCTTTCGATCTCATATGGACCGGGAGCACTACCAAGTAAGGGATAACCCACTAGCCAGCTGGTCGCGTGTCCCGGCATATCAAATTCCGGCAACACGCGAATGCCGCGGTCCCTCGCGTACGCAATGATTTCTCGTGCCTGATCCTGCGTATAGTAAAGCCCGTCAGAACCCATCTGATGCAACTTCGGATACTTCCTGCTTTCAATGCGGAACCCCTGATCTTCGGTAAGATGCCAGTGCAGAACGTTCAGCTTCACTGCCGCCATGGCATCGAGATTCCGTTTGAGCACTTCCATCGGCTGGTAATGGCGCGCTACGTCGATGAGCAGACCACGCCAGGGAAAGCGAGGCTGGTCCTGAATCTTTACATTTGGGAAGTAGTACCCGTCTCGGTCGCCTTCCAAGAGTTGCAAGAGAGTCTCTAACCCACGTATTGCTCCTACTACTGTCGGTGCGACTAACCGAGCTTGTTGATCCGTGATTTCCAGATCATAGCTTTCGTCCTCTTTGAATGATGGCAGATCCAGGCCGGCACCGTTGCACTGGACCACGAGCGTGGCACGACTCTGATCAGCTCGTAAAGCCCGCACGAATTCATAGCCCGTTCGGCCCTCAAGTCGCCTCAACATTCGGCCTATCGCTGACTGTAGCCTGGCGTCTGACTGGCCCTGCACAGCCACGCTGAACTCACGATTAACCCCCAGGCGACCGGACTGAAATTGCACCGACGCGGGCACCGGCATCAAATTGTGTTGATGGGGGCTCCCCGGTTTTGGTGTTGGCTCTTGTGCCTTAATCACAAATAGCGACGAGACAAGCAGGGCCATCAGAGTGGCTTGAAGAATTTTCATTATATTCTTGAGGGGATTGGAGACAGATACGCGTAATCAAAGGTCTTATTTCAACATAAAGCCCCGCTCGGTTTGCTGTCATAACTCGAAATCGCCCGATTCCACCACGATTTTTATCGCTTCCCATTTCCAATGCGCAGCAGAAGGGACTCTTTCAGAGATGGATTTTGGTGTAATTGGTGCATCTCATGGGATCTTTCCAGACGTCGAGCCACGGAACCAAACAAAATCGCACGAAGAATGGTGAATCCCAGATTGCCAATGTGCGCTCTTTCAAACTAGACCCCATTAGCAAATGTGATTCAGGGCGGAGAAGAATACAGACGTTTCAACTCTAGTTTACATATTCTGCATTATGCTCCTGAGGTATATTGTCCGCCAGACTTACCTACCGCCTTCTTCTGATGAGTGCAAACCTGGACCGAACCGCACCCATGCTGAGGCGCTTTGGGCCGCTGCAAGCCACTGCGCTCAACATGTCTAACATGATTGGCGTTGGCCCTTTTATTACCATTCCGCTTCTTATGTCAACGCTCGGTGGCCCCCAGGCCATGTTGGGATGGCTGGTTGCACTTTTGATCGCGATTGCTGATGGGATGGTCTGGAGTGAGCTTGGGTCTGCGCTGCCTGGATCGGGCGGCGCCTATGTTTACTTGCGCGAAGCGTTTGGTCGCGAGAGCTTTGGCCGGTTGATGGCATTTCTCTTCATCTGGCAATTTATTCTTAGCGGCCCGCTCGAAATAGCTTCGGGGTATATTGGCATCGCTCGATATGCGGGCTATATCTGGCAGGGCCCGCCAGCGAGCACTTTTCTCATTTCAGCCGGCGTGGGCGTGCTTAATATCGTCTTGCTCTACCGGCGAATCACTTCAATAGGAAAAATTACGATCAGCCTTTGGATCGGGACGCTCTTGACAACGCTGGCCGTGATCGTTACCGGCGCAGTCAACTTTAATGCTGCACGGGCCTTCGATTTCCCGCCCGGAGCTTTCAACTTTTCGCTGGGCTTTCTTTTTGGCCTGGGCGCCGCCGCGCGGATCGGTGTTTACGACTACTTGGGATATTACGATATCTGTTATATCGGTGACGAGGTGAGAGAGCCCGGACGCACTATCCCGCGCTCCATCATAATTAGTGTCATTCTTGTTGCCATCATCTATTTTGGCATCAATCTGTCCATCATCGGAGTTGTATCTTGGAGAGAGTTTGTTTCCAGCAGCCGCACATCCGGAAGTTAGATTGGACCACTCAAGTCCCATCAAATTGCAGGTCGGGAAGGGGGCAGTCGTTAGGTTCAAGGTTCGCTAACGTTAAGTCGCCCCCGCTGAAGTATGGCAGGCTTCATTATCGAAAAAATGTTGCAATGGAAATGGCGGAAAGGCCTTAATGATAGCAATAAGGACTGCTATTGAAGGTTGAGCGGGGGCGCCTTGAGTTTACCGAACCTTGAACCTAACGACTGCCCCCTTCCCGATCTGCAATTAAGTCCACTTGAATTGCCCAACTCGCGCCTTGACAATCAGACGCCCATGTTGCTGGAGTTTCCACATGAGTACATCACAATGAAAAACTTACTTGCCACAGGAGCGTTTCTATTGCTGTCTCTGATCTCATCTGTAAGCGGACAAGCGATATCTCGTATAGAAGAGAAACCGAAGCTTTTTTTGCAGAAAAGCTGGAGTATTCAGTCTTCTGCCAAGGTGCAGGAGAAAGGCGACGCAATCTCGCGAAATACTTTTCAGCCGCGAGGGTGGTATGCAGCGAAAGTGCCTTCGACTATTGTTGGCACGCTGGTTGAAAATCAAGTTTTTCCCGAGCCCTTTTTGGGGATGAATCTGCGCCAAATGCCGGGATGTACCTATCCAATAGGTGCAAACTTCTCAAACCTGCCAATGCCTGAGGACAGTCCGTTCCGAGTCTCCTGGTGGTACCGCACGCAATTTAGGCTGCCTCCACACGAGCGTGGCCGAAATCTCTGGCTGCACTTCGAGGGAATCAACTTCCGAGCCAACATTTGGCTGAATGGCCAGTTGTTAGCGGCCGCTGATGAAATAGCTGGGACCTTTCGGATCCACAAACTCAACATTACCAGACGCGCCCGGCCCGGCGAGTTGAACGCTTTAGCGGTCGAGGTCTTTGCGGCGCAACCTGATGATCTGGGTTGGACGTGGGTGGACTGGAATCCCATGCCACCTGACAAAAACATGGGAATCTTTCGCCCAGTTTATATCACGAGCAGTGGTCCTGTGACGGTGGAGTATCCGCAAGTTGTAAGTCATCTTGATCAACCCTCGCTGGCCGTTGCTCATTTGACCATCAATGCCGAAGTAAGTAACAGCACGGAGAAAGAGATCGAGGGCATTCTGCAGGGTAAAATTGAGGCAATTCATTTCTCGCAAAAGATTAAACTGCGTGCAGGAGAGACAAAATTAGTCCAATTCACATCGGAGCGATTTCCCCAACTCAATATTTCGCGACCCCGGCTCTGGTGGCCGTTACATATGGGCCTGCCAAATCTATATCCCTTTGAGCTGAGTTTCATAACGGGAGGGAAAGTCTCTGACAGCAGGAATACTCGCTTTGGTATTCGAGAAGTCACGTCACACTTGGACGGTCAGAACCACCGCGTATTCCAGATCAACGGCAAGAACATTCTTATTCGAGGCGGCGGCTGGGCCACGGATATGTTCCTGCGACACCTGCCCGAAAGATTGAGAGCCGAGTTGCAGTACGTGAAAGATATGAACCTGAATGCTATCAGGCTGGAAGGGCAGTTGGAGTCAGAGTATTTCTTTGAATTGGCTGACGAGCAGGGAATTCTGATTATGCCCGGATGGTGTTGCTGTTCTCACTGGGAGCACTGGCAGCATAGGCCAGACTATCCGGAAGGACCAACCTGGGATAAAGAGGACTACGCGATTGCGGCAAAGTCACAGGCCGACCAGATAAGACGATTGCGAAATCATCCCAGTGTCTTTGTCTGGTTAAACGGTAGCGACAACCCTCCCCCGGCCGACGTGGAGCAGATGTATGTCGACATACTGAAACAGCACCAATGGCCCAATCCTTTTCTCTCCTCGGCAACCGCGAAAGTGGCGCCGGTTACCGGGCCCACGGGAGTAAAAATGGAGGGGCCTTATGAGTGGGTTCCGCCCTCCTACTGGCTTCTGGACAAAAAACTAGGCGGCGCCCACGGATTCGCAACTGAGATCAGCCCCGGGCCGGCCGTACCTCCTGTCGCCAGCCTGCAACAAATGCTTCCGAAGGACCACTGGTGGCCCATAGACGAATATTGGAACTATCACGCGGGCGGGGGTCAGTTTAAAGATCTCAAAGTGTTTACTGAGGCGCTTGAGACTCGTTATGGACCAGCCGCTGGCGTTGAGGACTATTCCAGGAAGGCCCAATTGATGAGTTATGAGGGGCAGCGCGCGATGTTTGAAGCATTCGGCGGTAACCGATACACCTCGACCGGAGTAATTCAATGGATGCTCAACAACGCCTGGCCTTCGATGATCTGGCATCTGTACGATTACTACCTCCGGCCCGGGGGTGGATACTTTGGAACAAAGAAGGCATGCGAACCCGTTCATGTGCAGTATTCCTATGCTGACAAGTCTGTCCTCGCAATCAACACCACTCTCCAGGCATTTAAGAATCTGAAACTGACGATCCGAGTTTTTGACATCAACCTGGCTGAGAAATTCACCCATGAAATTGCTCTCGACTTGCCTGCCGACACAAACTCAAAACCTTTCGTGCTTCCTGACATCCGGGATCTGTCGGCTACTTACTTCCTAAAGCTTTCGCTAACGGGTTCTGACGGAAAAGAACTGAGTTCAAACTTTTACTGGTTATCGACCAAGGATGACGTATTGGATTTCGAAAAGTCGACCTGGTACTACACGCCCACCAGCTCTTTGGCTGATATGAGGCAGCTACAAGAATTGCCGCGCTTGAAATTAGCGGTTTCCGGCATTACAAAAAGAAAGGGTGAAGAGGAGACGGCACACGTGACCTTAACAAATCACAGTAAGCACCTGGGGTTTTTTGTTCATCTACAGTTACAGGGAGAACGTAGCGGCCGGGAAGTTCTGCCAATTCTCTGGCAGGACAACTATTTTTCCTTGCTTCCAGGTGAACGACGCGTGATCACGGGAACGTACAACATAAGAGATTTAGAAAACGATAGTCCCAAACTGGTAGTGGAAGGCTGGAATGTGGAATCGGTATCAATTCCGCTGCGAGGTGCGGTCAGAGCGTCAGGTCGCGAGCGCCTGCGATAGAAGCCGTGAAAACAAATGAAGGTGATAACGGCCGACAATTATTTTTCAACCCCAATAACTCGCAGTCAGGAAGGGTTGCTTGCACCCGCTCAGATACATAGCCAGTCGACAGAAGGGATCAGCGGGTGCAAGCAACCCTTCCTGACTGCGACTTTCGCAATTGACTTTTGTTTTTCTGGCTTGAGTGCTTATCAGACCAGTGGGTGCAAGCAGGCGGTACTTACATTTAGGCCAATAGGGATAATATTAATTCAAGTATCATGAAACCCCTCAAGATTGGAATCACGGGCGTCCGTGGAATCGTTGGTGAGACTTTTACGCCGGAGCTGGCCGTAGCGTTCGCGCAGGCGTTTGCCACCTATCTGGACCAGGGGCGCATTCTCATTTGCCGGGATACCAGGCCATCTGGGCCAATGGTGCAAGCAGCGGTCACAGCCGGCCTGCTGGCAGCGGGGTGTGAAGTCATAGATCTCGGCATTGCTCCCACACCCAGCCTACAGTTGGCTATTACCGACCTCAAAGCTGATGGAGGTATAGCTATTACAGCTGGACACAATCCGGCTCCCTGGAATGCACTCAAGTTTGTGCGAGGAGACGGGCTCTACTTGAATTCGAATCAGGCCGAAGAACTACTGGACGTCTTTCATCAGGGGGAGTTTGCGAAGGTTGCTTGGAACAGGATTCAGACCAGCGTTCAGCATCACGACCCGATTCCGCTTCACGTTGCGAAGCTAAAAGGCGCATTTTCCGTCTCGGCGATCAAAGATCGAAAGTTAAGCGTGGCAGTAGATTGCTGCAACGGTGCATGCTCGCGAATGACTCCGCGCTGGCTTGAGGAACTCGGGTGCACTGTGTTGGCAATTAATGATGACCCTACTGCCCCCTTTCCACACGAGCCGGAACCTAAGCCTGAGACGATGGCCCAACTTCGCGCTGTCGTTAAAGCTGGACAGGCAGACATCGGTTTTGCCCATGACGCAGATGGCGAGCGCCTTGGGATCGTAACTGAAAAGGGCGAAGCGCTCTCCGAGGAGATAACGCTGGCATTAGCGTGCGAGATTCGGTTAAGGCATAAGAGCGGAACAGTTGTGGCGAACATCTCCACAACCGGGGCAATAGAGCAGATTGCCGAACGCTATGGCGGAAGTGTAATCCGTACGCCAGTCGGTCAATCCTATATCTCTGAAGCGATGATTGAAAACCGCGGTGTGCTTGGCGGAGAAGGAAGCGGCGGTGTCACGGTCCCGGAAGTACAGCTTACTCACGACTGTGCTGCGGCTATAGGCCTTATTCTAGAGGGCTTGGCAAACACTGGAGAGCGAGTCTCTCGCCTCATTGAGCAGCTTCCCCATCTCGTTATGTTAAAACGAAACCTGCCTGTTGAACCCAACAAGCTGTACACAGTTTTGCAGAGTTTCCGATCCATTGTCGAAAGGGAAGGCTTAAGTTGTGACCAGACGGACGGTATCAGGGTTGAGCTCCCACAAGGTTGGGTCCACGTGCGGGCCTCCAATACCGAATCAATGATTCGAATAATTGTTGAAGGTGCGGAGAAGTCAGACGCTGGCAGTTTGCTTGAGTGGGCCCGTATTCGCCTGAGGTGAACCATTCTGATGAGAGCGATACCTACGCTCAAGATAAGCATCTCGGGTGTTCGCGGGGTAATTGGTGACTCATTAACACCTACGTTGTTGACCCGGTTCGCCCAGGCTTTCGGTACCTACATTGTCTCCGGAACTGTGGTGATAGGACGCGACCCGCGCACTTCGGGTGAAATGGTGAAACAGGCTGTGATTGCCGGCCTCCTGTCCAGTGGCTGCCGCGTGATTGACCTTGGCGTTTGCCCCGTGCCAACGATTCAACTGTTCGTCCGCGGCCATGGAGCAAACGGCGGCATCGCGATCACAGCTAGTCACAATCCTCCTGAGTGGAATGCCTTGAAGTTTATTGGAGCAGACGGATTATTTCTCAACGCGGGTCAGGCTCGCGAGATGTTGGACATCTATCATCAGGGTGAGTACACGAA
>DATEUF010000323.1:0-16484 GCA_035283325.1 Pyrinomonadaceae bacterium
CTCATTGCTCTGTAACAGCAGCGCGGGCAAGGCAGCTTCGGGGGAGAAATCTCTCAGGTTAGGAAGGGGGCAAGGCAGGCTTCTGGGGAGAAATCTCTCGGGTTAGGAAGGGGGCAAGGCAGGCTTCGTGTAAGAAAAGAGGCCAGTGTCAGTCTGCCGCCGCCCCCGCTCAAGTTTGATTGTCAGTCAACATTGAACAAACCATTCAACTGCACAAACTTCAGATTATTAACGGGTCTGAATGAGCTCAATGCAAGCCAGGCTTAACTTGAGTGGCCGATTCAATGTTGACTGGCAATGAATCTTGAGCGGGGGCGGCGGCAGACTGAGAGAAGCTTCTTTCCTTTCCAGAAGCCGGCCTTGCCCCCTTCCTAACCTGAGAGATTTCCTTTCCAGAAGCCTGGCTTGCCCCCTTCCAAGCCTGCCTTGCCCCCTTCCTCCCCTGAGAGATTTTCCTATGAAGCCTACAGCCAATTTTCATAGCTTCTCATACCCGACCTACAATGGTGGAGCACTGCTAAAATAAAACCCATGGCGAGTCTCCAGCTCAAAGACGTATCAAAGATTTATCCCGGCAACGTTCGCGCTATTGCCCCCACCACCTTCGACGTTAACGATGGCGAATTCATTGTTCTCGTCGGGCCATCCGGCTGTGGCAAATCTACGTTGCTGAGAGTGATCGCCGGCTTGGAAACGGCTTCTCAGGGGGAGATTCTTATTGACGGCAAACTCGTTAACAATGTCCCGGCAAAAGATCGCGATATTGCCATGGTCTTTCAGAATTACGCTCTGTATCCGCACATGACGGTTTACGACAACATGGCGTTCTCCTTAAAGATGAGAGGTTTCGCCAAAGCTGAAATTGATAACCGCGTCACTCAAGCCGCAGACGTGCTCGGCCTGAGAAATCTATTGCATAGAAGACCGAAGGCGCTCTCTGGTGGTCAACGCCAGAGAGTAGCAGTCGGGCGGGCCATCGTGCGACAGCCGAAACTGTTTCTCTTCGACGAGCCGCTCAGCAATCTCGACGCCAAGTTAAGGGTCTCCATGCGGGCGGAGTTAATAAGGCTGCACAAACGACTAAAAGCAACGATGGTATACGTCACACATGATCAGGTGGAAGCGATGAGCATGGGTGATCGCTTAGTTGTGCTTAAGGAAGGCGTTGTGCAACAGATTGGCAAGCCGCTCGAAATCTATGACCACCCGGCAAATCAGTTTGTCGCTGGCTTCATCGGCAGTCCGCCCATGAATTTCTTTAGCTGTAAGACCTTGGCGCGCGATGGTGATTTGCTTCTCTTAGGCGATGGCTTACAACTCAAACTTCCCGCCCAAAAAAGAGGCGCGCTTGGCAACAGCACCGATAATCACAACGTAATCCTCGGAATTCGACCTGAAAACATCTTCGAGCGCGCGTCATATCAGGGTGCAACTGACGATAGTGTCATTAGGGTGAGGGTCGAGGTGCTCGAGCCTTTAGGTAGTGATGTTCTTGCTACCTGTTCGCTTGCCGATCGGGAACTGATTGTTCGCTTAAACTCCCGAACCCCCGCCAGGATCGATGAACCGCTGGAGCTAGTTATAGACATGGAGCGCACTAGTCTCTTTGACCCCAATACCGGAGAGGCTCTCCTGTGAACCTGCGACTCATCATACTTTTGCTAGTTGTCTTGCTTGTAAGTTGTACGAGTCAGCGTTCCACTGACCCCGGTCAACCGGGCAGTGGTATTACCCTCACTTACTGGAGCGCCACCAATGCTCAGGAGCTTGAGTTTGCCAACAAAGTTTCGGCTGAGTGGAATGCGCAGCACTCCGAAGTTCAAATCAAAGTTGAGCCTGTCCCCTCCGGACAGTCGTCGGAAGAAGTCATACTCGCGGCTATTGCCAGCGGTACGACGCCGGATATCTATGCCAACGTGTTCCCAGGCGCGATGCAAGACTTACTCGACGCCAGGGGTGTGGTCCAACTCGATGATTATCCGGATTTCATGGACGTTATGCGTGGACGCATGACGCAGGAACTTTTGAACCAGTATCGTTCTTCGGACGGCCATTTTTATCAGGTTCCGTGGAAGTCGAATCCAATCATGGTGCTGTACAACTCGCGAATGCTGCGCGAGGCGGGTATCTCATCATTGCCCACCACTTACTCCGAGTTTCTCTCAGCAGCATCACGCGTGACACGTGATCGTGACGGCGATGGGCAGATTGACCAGTGGATGCTGACAATTGATTACTATCCCATCTGGTATAAACGGCTGTTCGATTACTTACCCCTTTACCTTGCTACATCGAATGGGCAACCCCTTCTCGAAGGTCGGAAGGTCATGTTCGACAATCAATCCTCCGTCGCCATCTTCCGCTTTTTACACGAATGTTTTGCCAGAGGTTACGCCCCGCGTCAAACCTTTCAAGGTGATGTGATCCTGGACGGCCGCGTCGCGGCGAAGTTTGTCGGGCCGAATAGCATCGGTCATCTTGAGCGCTACCGCTCTGCCGATTTCGAGTACGACTATGGGCCAATCCTGCGTCCTGACGAAGCCACCGGACAGCCAGTCAGCTACGCTGACCCGAAGAGCATTGTAATCTTCAAGACATGCCAACACCCGCGCGAGGCTTGGCAGTTCATCAAGTTCATCATCTCCAGGCAGAATGACTTAAAGTTGCTGGAATTGAGCAGCCAGTTGCCGATCCGAGCAGGACTGCTTGAGGATCAAACTTTCGCCGACTATTTTAAGCGCAACCCCAAGCTGGTCAAATTCGCCGCGCAAGTGATGACAGCTCGCAGCATTGAGTCCGTCGCTGAACTAAAGGAAATTTTCGACGCTATAGCTCAGGAAGTTGAGGCCTCAATCGTCTTCGACCTTAAATCACCGGAGCAAGCAGTGCACGATGCAGCCAGAAGAAGCCAACAAATTCTCGACGTTGAGTAAAGCCGCAGCAATACTGCGAATTCCACTACACGGTGTTGCCAAGGTTCTTCGATCAAGGGATGGCTTGCATGATCAGAAAGATCGTGTCGGCTATCTGATGGTGCTTCCTTACATTCTTCACATCACGATATTCCTCGGCTACCCGCTCGCCTTTGCCTTCGTTCTTATCTTTCATCGCTGGAACATCTACACGCCTATGAAGTGGGTTGGTTTGGGCAACATCAAGCTTCTGCTCACCGATCCTCTGGTCTGGAAGGCACTAATCAACACGCTCTACTTTTTGCTTATCCACATCCCATTGCAGCTGGTTGTTGCGCTGGGTTTGGCCCAACTGCTCAATCAAAAGATTCGTGGACGAGCCTTCTTTCGCGCGAGTTACTTCATGCCAGTCGTCGTGTCGGGCGTCGTGGTTACGATGCTTTGGCAACAGTTGTATGCAAGTGAGACCGGCTTAATAAATGTGCTACTCCAGCGTGTTGGCTTACCTGGAATTGGGTGGCTCACGGATCGTCGCTACGCAATGCCCGCGATTGCAATCATGGCGACTTGGAAGAATGTCGGCCTTTACGTGGTGCTCTTTTTGGTTGGATTGCAGGGTATTTCCCGTGATCTGTATGAAGCGGCCGAACTCGATGGCGCAAGTGCATGGCAAAACTTTCGACTGATTACAGTACCGATGCTCAACCCAACGATTATGCTTGTACTCGTGCTCTCGACCATTGGAGGGTTCTCGCTGTTCATTGAACCCTACGTCATGACGGGCGGCGGACCCGCTAACAGCACGCTCTCAGGCATTCTCTATCTGTATAAACAGGCGTTCTTCTTCAGCAAGATGGGGTATGCCACGACTGTAGGCTTCTTTTGGGCGATGATGATTTTTGTGGTTGTGCTTTTGCAACGGCGTTTCGTCGAAACGGAGGCCGTTTGATGAAACGTTTTCTACTCTATGCGATTCTAACAGTCGGGGCGCTCGTCTTTCTTTACCCATTTGTGTGGATGCTGGCGGCAACGCTCAAACCGGAGCTCGAGATCGCAGGCTTCAATCCTTTGTCATCACATTTCACGCTCGAGAATTACCGCTTCGTCCTTCAGAAACTTCCAATTCTTCGCGGGTTTGGCAACAGTCTTCTGGTCTCGATTGCCGTCACAACCTCGGTGATTGTTTTCGGCTCAATGGTTGGTTACGCGTTGTCGAGACTCCATTTTCGCGGTCGTGATCTGGTCTTTAACCTGGCGCTTGCGACCATGATGATTCCGGCGCAACTCACGTTGATACCGCTTTACACGATGATGGTCAAATTCGGTTGGGTTAACTCCTACCTGGCGCTGATAGTGCCGACAATGATGAGTAGTTATGCGGCGCTGCTCTTCCGTCAGTTCTTTCAATCCGTGCCGCAATCGCTGATCGAAGCCGCTCGGCTGGATGGTTGTTCTGATTGGCGCATTCTTTTCACGATTGTCTTTCCACTGTCGAAGCCGGCGATCATTACGGTTGCGATTCTCACCTTTATGGGCATTTGGAATGACGTGTTATGGCCACTTATGGTTATTAGGGATGAGCGGCTAATGACTATGCCGCTAATGGTCACACTTTTTGCTGTTGGTGGTCAGGCGGAAGCCCGTCTGGGAGCGCAACTGGCGGCGGCAACCCTGCTGGCCCTGCCGGTGATTGGCGCCTATCTGTTTCTGCAACGTCACCTGATTGAAAGCATCGCCACCAGCGGCATGAAAAACTAGGAACGAGGGATTATCTTGCGACGCGTTTTTCGTCTGGCGAACCTGGTCCTGTGTCTCCTGGCTCTGGTGTGCGGGACCGTGTCTGAAGTGCCGGGTGAGCAGAGAACCATCGCTCGGGTTGAACTGATGCCTAGGAGCCCGTCGCCCTTCCTTATTAAAGACTGGAAAGCTCTTGCCGACGCTTATGATCGTTTTATCTTCGATCTGAATGCTAAAGGCGAGCACCTACCGCTTATGTGGTGGGACAACAGCCGAATCAACTTCGATCGACTGACTTTTGGTCTTCCGAGTTATGTGGGCGATACAAGGGTCAACACTACTGGGCACGAAGCGATCACTTGTATGGGTGCCCTGCTTGGAGCCACGATTGCAGGAGTCGATAAATCTCGCGGCCCGACTAACTGGGTCTTAATGATCGAGCAGTATTTTAACCAAAAGAATGGAGAGAACCTTGTCTTAAACAGGACATCTACCCACAGTGGACAAAGCTTCTGGTACGAAGTCTGGCCTCATGTTCTTTTTTATGCCCTTGCGGAGCGCTACCCCAAGATTGGAAAAATGGAAGTGATCATGAAGGCGACTGCCGATCAGTGGTACGCAGCCTGTTACCACATGGGCGGAAAGAATGGCGCTAGTGATTTCGACCACACGGCTTTCGACTTCAGGATCATGAAGCCAGTAGATAACGGTGTGTGGAAAGAACCCGATGCTGCAGCCGGAGTCGGTTGGTTGGAGTACATGGCCTGGGTCAAATGGCGCTCGTCGAAACATCTCCAGGCTGCCGATTGGGCACTGCAGTTTCTTCAAAGTCGCAAAGAGAACCCATATTACGAAATCCTGATGCCCTACGGCGCATATCTTGCCGCGCGCATCAATGGGGAACTCGGACGCAAGTATGATGTCCACAAGTTGCTCACGTGGTGTTTTGAGGAGAGCAAAGCAAGGCCGGGCTGGGGGACTATCGCCGAAGAATGGGGTGGTTATAGCTGTCATGGGTTGGTCGGCAGCATTACGGATGGCGGCGGCTACGCGTTTGCCATGAACACCTTTGCGACTGCGGGCGCACTAGTTCCTCTTGTTCGCTATGACGATCGTTACAGCCGAGCAATGGGTAAGTGGATGCTGAACGCCGCCAACAACTCCCGTTTATTCTATGGTGACGCTCATCCTGCTGATCATCAATCGTCAGCGTTTTGGCGGGACGATCCAAGTGTGATTTCCTACGAAGGACTACGTAAAGAGTGGGAAGGAAAGAGCCCTTACGCCACGGGCGACGCCATCCGGTCAGGGTGGGGGCCTACGGACCTGGCTTTATATGGCGCTTCCTACGTCGGCTTTTTCGGCGGCATTGTTCGACGCACCAACGTTGAAAGGATCATACAACTCGACTGTCTGGCAACCGACTTTTTTCATGATCGCGCTTATCCCACTTATCTCTATTACAACCCTTATGAGGTTACGAAGGAGGTTGAAATAGACGTCGGCTCAGAGGTCCGGGATCTCTATGATGCCGCCACGGATGGTTTTCTGAAGAGGAATGTCAGGGGCAGAGTAAGCTTTACTCTGGCTGCCGACTCTGCTGCCCTCGTCGTAATCACGCCAGCGAGAGGAACAATTACTCACAAAGATAACAAGACACTCATCAATGGCGTGGCGGTAGATTACGTGAGCTCCGGCAGTCCCATGAGAGTTGTTCACTGATCACTTCTCAGTTCGATAGTTAGAAGCTGAGCCTCATGCGCTTTGCTCTTAGCGCTTTGCCGCAGTTCAGCACTATACGCATCAGGGTGTCATGATTGGCTAATCGCCTTTTCTTTTCGGTCAACCACAAACTTCATAACTTATAGACTCTTGCTTCCCAACCTTTCAGATTCAGGGTCTTGACGTTCTCTTCCTTACCCTCTAAGTTCGAAAGCACTAACTGACCCGCCGTCAACCCTTCGGGTAGCGTGTAAGCAATATTGTCTTTCGAAAGGTTAAGAACCACGAGACACTTATCGCCTCCCAGTGTGCGCGTATAGACAAAGATTGAAGGGTGCTGCGGGTCGAGGTCTTTGTAATCGCCATAAATCAACGCGGGGTTTCTCTTTCGAAACTCGATCAATTTTTTGAAGTAACTGTTGATCGAATTCGGATCTGCCAAAGCCTGTTTGGCGTTGATCTCTCTGTAGTTCGGATTCACCGCAAGCCATGCCTTAGCGGCCGTGGTGAAACCACCATTAGGGGAGTCGTCCCACTGCATAGGCGTGCGGGAGTGGTCGCGACTGGTCTTCCGTAAATTCGCGATGTAATCGGCTGCGTCGACTTGTTTGGTCAAAACCTCAGCCTTCCAGGCATTTTTCACCTCAATATCATCAAACTCTTCGATCTTCGTGAAAGGATAGTTGGTCATTCCGAGTTCATCGCCTTGATAGATGAATGGCGTGCCTTTCTGCGTCAGCAATATCGTCGCCAGCGCTTTTGCCGAAGGCACGCGATACTGGGAGTCGTCACCGAAGTGAGAAACCACACGCGGGTTGTCATGGTTTGACAAAAAGACTGTATTCCAACTATGTACATCCAGAGCCTTGTCGTATCGGGTGTAGATCGCTTTAACATCGCGCCAGGCCCATGGTTTCCATCGCCAACGCTGACGGTCAATGCCGACAACATCGAACTGAAAAATCATGTTCAATTCATTGCGTCTTTCGTCTACAAGCAAAGGCGTCTTTTCGAGCGTCCAGCCTGCAGCTTCACCTACAGTCATCACATCATATTTTGATAATACTTCACGGTTCATTTCTTGAATGTAATCGTGGAGTTTCGGACCCGAAGCATAAACTCTGCCGAAGTTGCCGTCATAATCTGTTGGAAAATCAGGGAAGCTCTGGTCCTTCGAGATGAAAGGAATCACGTCCATGCGAAAGCCGTCGGCTCCCTTATCGAGCCAGAATCTCATGATGTCATAGACCTCACGACGCACCTTAGGATTGTCCCAGTTAAGATCAGGCTGTTTTTCCGCAAAGAGGTGGAGGTAGTATTCGTTCGTTGCAGGATCTTTCTTCCAGGCAGGTCCGGAAAAGTAAGAGACCCAATCATTTGGCTCCTTGCCGTTTTTGCCCGGTCGCCAGATGTAATAATCACGGTAAGGATTGTCCTTTGACTTGCGGCTCTCAACAAACCAGGCATGCTCATCGCTTGAATGATTCACTACGAGGTCCAGAATCAACTTCATCCCTCTCTGTTTGACGCCCTTGAGCAGCTCGTCAAAATCAGACATGGTGCCAAACTCGGTCATTATCTTGCGATAGTCGCGAATGTCGTAGCCATTGTCGGCGTTAGGCGAGTCGTACATAGGGCTGAGCCAAATAACGTCGACTCCCAGCCCCTTTAGATAATCAAGTTCCGAAGTAATGCCTTTCAAGTCGCCGATGCCGTCGCCATTTGAGTCTTTGAAGGACCGCGGATAGATCTGGTAGACAACCGCTTCCTTCCACCACTTCCTGGTATAACCATTGGGCGTCAACTGGTTTTGAGCCTGCGGCTTTGCAGCTTCGTTTGTGTTTGCCTCTTGATCTTTCATACAAGCCATTAGAATTAAGGGAACTACAGATATCGCAATTAAGAGAAATAAGGGTCTCATTTTATTGGCTCCTTTGTAGCTCGCGACTCAGCAGGGAAATCTCTCAGGTTGGGAAGAAGGGGCAAGGCAGGCTTCTGGAAAGGAAAAGCTACTTTGGTAATTGCAAGTTGGGAAGGGGGCAAGGCAGGCTTCTGGAAAGGAAAGATGCTACTGTCAGGCTGCCGCCGCCCCCGCTGCCTTAAACTGCCAGCCAAGTTTGAATCAACCAGTCTAGTTAAGTTGGCTCCCATATCAGACCTGTTAATAACCTGAGACAGCTCCTCCAGTTGAATAATCTAAGATCAATGTTGACTGGCATTGAGTCTTGAGCGGGGGCGGCGGCAGCCTGAGAGAAGCTTCCTCCCTGCCAGAAGCCTGCCTTGCCCCCTTCTTCCCAACTTGCAAATCTTCTAATCTTGCCCCTTCCCAACTTTCGCCTTGGCTGCGCCCCAACCTGCAAATAGCTGTGCCCCTAGCGGCGGCGGGATTGGCCTGGCCCAAACGGCACAATCAATTCCCGCCGAACATAAGTATCTGGTGGTCCTTCGAATTTTACAGTCAGCTGTTGATGACCACTGCGATCTGTCGAGACCGCAACCCCCGACGTCTCCCCCAACTGACGTGCGCTCCGAACTCCTAACTCATAAGCACGGCCGCCCAAACCCTCCAGCGTGAGGTGCAAGCCGCGAGCATCCGCGCTCGAGTGCAAAATCCTGAGACCCTGGCTGCGAGCTCCCGGATCCGCTATTTCGCGCTCTACAAAAACGTCAGTGCCTTCATCATAAGTGAAGACCAACTCCACACTTGGCCGATGCAAGTCGAAAGTGACAGATGCCTGCTGCGCATCACCAACCCGGGAAATTTTGAACTCCAGTTTCCCGCCCTGAAGAGTTACAGACCTGACTCGTGCATCAAGTGGAAATGCAGGAGCCACAGTAACGCTTATTCTCTGTGCCGTTGAGGCTGTGCTTCTTATCCCAATCACCACACGCCCCTGTTCACGGCGTAAGTTGAGATCGCAAGATACCTGGCCCACGCTGACTTTTCGCACTTCTATCTCATCCCAATCTGCCGGCAACTGTGGCGCAAAGCGCAGTTCCCTTCCTCCACCTCTAACTTCAACGCCCAGCAACCCCCTGATGGCTGGCGTCACCACCATTGCCTCAGACCAGACCTGGTGATGTGACGACCGGCCAAAAGGAGCATTGAAATCTCCCGATAGCAATTCAGTCACATACCCAAGGGCCCAGGTGTAAGTCAGAAGCGCATTCGCCATTAACGCCTGGTACCCAACGTGTGGGCGACCATAGGCGTATGCGGCCGAACTGGTCCAACCGGTGAACAGAGGCCAGACCGAGCCATAGTGATAAGAGAGCGGATCATAGAGCTTGCTGTCACTCGAGATAATTCTGTTTCCCCAATCCGTCGTTAAGCGCCCGCTGCCCAGATGATCGAGCTCTGCTTGCGCGCGATCATCCATCATCGTGCGCCACCAGAGAGGCACCGCCGGCAGGACAGTGTCTTCATCAATGATTGTCTTGCGACTCAGCTCTTCCATGCGAGCTTGACGGACCGCACGGTTTGGCCCGGGATCGGCTTTGGGCGGTTCTGCTGGTGGACGTTTGGTCGCAAATGCATAAAAGCCGCGATCGCCGAGCCAGTAGATCTGCTCCATCGCAGTGCGTGTCTCCTCGGCTTGTGTGCGGGCAGTCGCCGCCAGGGCAGTATCACCGACAACGTCCCCCAATTCGGCCAGACTCTGACATGCTTGGATCCAGAGACCCTGCATATAGATCTCTTCGTGCGGCGGGTAAAGTCCGCCACCCTCTACCCAGCCATGTCCAAACCTCGTACCTGTTGAATTCTCGATGAGATGGTTGCCGTCTGTATCGGAGGCAGCGGTGAAGCGATAGGCCTTTACAATAGACTCCCAATTTTTCTTAAGAAAAGCTACGTCGCCGCTGGCACGCCAGTAGTCGCCGTGGGCAATTATATAAAGCGGGGTAGCGTCGGCGCTGTTCCAGGGGAAGTCATAATCGGTGAACCAGGGAATCAATGAGGCGCTCTGTGAGATCTCATGTGGGATCTTGCCATCAGCTCGCTGAAATTTTTTTAAGAACTCCAGTGCCGTTCTTGTTACGGCAAAATCTCCATATGAGTTAATCGCCAGAGATGTCCACAACGCATCACGACCAAAAAACCAGGCAAACCCCGGTCGCTCGCTATCACCCGAAGTGCGAAATCCGGCAATAAGCCCGCTGCCCAGGAAGGGATTCGTCGCCAGGCCTTTGTCGGTTCCAACCTTGGCCCATTGAAACGCCGTGTTTAGCCGTTCATCAGGTGTCTTTATGCTGGTGGTCTCATTTTGCAGCCGCTCGTAGTAGGCCACATTCTTTTCATAGAGATCCCGGGCAGCAGCCAGCAGTCGATCGTAATTGGCCTTTGCTTTATCACGGCCTTCAACACTTCCGGCAATAATGATTGGAATGAAGTGCGTCTTCAGTGCCTCGGTGTTGGGTTGTATAACGAAACGTACGGGAACATCACGTGGCTCTTCCTGATAGGGCATTACAGAGGTATCCGCCGCCGCCGGGGAGCCAACAACACCTACGAACCGTTTCGACTCCTCTGTTATGTAGTACGCATGTTGCTTTTCATCCCAATCCAAATTGCCGGTCATCAGTCCTGCGGGCCAGGCGAGCTTCAGTTTCGGTCGAAACGATGCTGACACGGTAATAGGTAACACGCTCTTAACGTCCAGCAACATGATGATTCCGGGTTCGTCAACTGGGGCATAAATGATTTGCTGAACTGTGAAGGCAGCATGCGAATAAGTAAAAATTGTCGCTTCCGGGCGTGCATTGATTTGTACGGCGATCTCAGACCCGCGAAACTCCAACGGGTAACCTTCGATACGAAATGAGAGTTCGAAATCATCAAGAATTTTCAGTGGATACACCCAGGCTTCGAACGGGCGATTTTCGTAACCGAGCACTGCTGATTTGTGACCAATGACATCGAAGAAGCTGCCTGATTGTGTGCGGCGTTCCAGTTCAAGCCCGCTTTTCTTGAGTGCGAATTTTCTTACGAGTGTTTGATCCATTTGAGTCTGGGCATTCACCACAGCAGCGCTGAAGATGATCAGGATCGAACAGAATAATTCAACGAGAACCCAGCTCAACTTCTTGGAGTGCGGGGACTTGTCACCGCTTTTGAGTGCGCATGTTTCACCTCGGAAAGCGGTGACAAGTCCCCGCACTCCAAGGAGTTGATCATAAGTTGGAAATCTCTCAGGTTGGGAAGGTGGCAAGGCAGGCTTCGGGTAAGGAAAGAGGCCAGTCTCAAATAATTGCAGGTTGGGAAGGGGGCAAGGCAGGCTTCGGGTAAGGAAAGAGGCCAGTTTCAGTCTGCCGCCGCCGCCCCCGCTCAGTTGCGCGCTTACACTGATTTGACAAGCTGCTATCATGCAGGGAGATTACCCCTCTTTTACCTACAGATTGTTTGAACCTGAGTGCTTTATTCTATGTTGAGTGGCAATCAATCTTGAGCGGGGGCGGCGGCAGACTGAAACTGGCCTCTTTCCTTACCCGAAGCCTGCCTTGCCCACTTCCCTACCTGAGAGATTTCGTTCTATATGAGGCGCCATCATGCGTCAGACAACCCTTGCAGTTCAAGTATGCCGATGCGCTTGACGCCTCGGACACGCGACGATTATAAGTTTTGAGAGACAAATTCTTCTTTTTGCTCCCCAGTGTCCTCAGTGAATAAGCGCGCCTTCATTAACAGATCTTCTCGTCTGGGGTTCTTTTGCCTCGGTCTGCTACTCGCAACCAGTCCTGGAGGCGCGGGCCAGACTATTAACTCAAGCAAGATCCCTGACCCGCTGGGTGTGAAGTTCTCAAACGTCGCGCAAGCTGCTGGCCTTACCGCCCACACCATCTACGGAGACGAACACAAGAACAGATATCTCCTGGAGACCACTGGGACTGGCGCAGCATTTATCGACTACGACAACGATGGGTGGCTTGACGTCTTTCTGGTGAACGGGACGCGGCTGGACGGCGTCTCACCAAGCCTCAAAGTGACAAATCGCCTGTACCGGAATCGTGGTGACGGAACGTTTGCGGATGTAACCGAGAAGGCGGGGCTGGTTCGAACCGGTTGGGGCCAAAGCGTCTGCGTCGGAGACTACGATAACGACGGCTATGACGATCTCTTCGTCAGCAGTTTCGGTAAGAATGCGCTTTATAGAAACAATGGCAACGGTACGTTCACAGAGCTAGCCGAGAAAGCCGGTGTTGCCAACAATCGCACGCGTTGGGGCTCGGGATGTGCTTTCGTAGATTACGACCGCGACGGCTTGCTGGATCTTTTTGTGGCCAGCTACATTGATCTTGACCTGAAAACTGCGCCTCTACCGGAGACCGGGCCATGTCTTTACAAAGGTGTGATGGTCGCCTGTGGTCCCCCGGGATTAACAGGCGGCGTAAACACTCTCTACCGCAACAACGGAAACGGCGCGTTTACAGACGTCTCAGAAAAGTCGGGAATAACCAAGAGCAATGGCACTTACGGACTTGGCGTGCTTGTTGCGGATTTTGACAATGACGGCTGGCCCGACATCTACGTCGCCAACGACTCAGCGCCCGCGGCCCTTTATCAGAACAATACGAATGGCACTTTTACCGACGTGGGCATTGAAGCTGGTTGTGCCTTCAGTATGGACGGAAAGTCGCAGGCCGGGATGGGAGTTAGCGCCGGGGATTACGACCGCGACGGTTGGCTGGACATCTTCAAAACAAACTTTGCCGGTGACACATCTACGCTTTATCGCAACACCGGCAAGGCTGCATTCGACGACGTCACGTTTCAGGCTGGAATTGGTCTGTACACGCGTTGGCTTGGTTGGGGATGCGGTTTCGTCGATGTGGAGAACGATGGCTGGCCCGACATTTTTTTGGTTAATGGCCACGTCTACCCGGAAGTTGAGAAGCTGACTACAGAAGCCGGCTATGCTCAACGGAAGGTACTCTATCGCAACCTGCAGAACGGGCGCTTCGTCGACGTGTCCGACCAGGCCGGAGAAGCCGTGACTCAGCCTAACGCTTCACGCGGCGCGGCCTTCGCTGATTATGACAACGATGGAGACATGGATGTTCTGATCAACTCAGTTAATGGTCCACCAGAACTTCTACGCGCCGACTCAAGCAATCAAAACAACTGGATCAAGATTAAGACTATCGGGACGAAGTCAAATCGAGATGGCATCGGCGCGCGGTTGAAGTGTGTTACTGCGGATGGAAGCCAGATTGATGAAGTGCGCAGTGGCGGTAGTTACTATTCGCAGAATGATCTACGGGTCCATTTTGGAGTGGGTAAGAATCAGCGCATCAAAACGATTGAGATTCGCTGGCCCAGTGGGCAGCTTGAGACATTAAGTGACCTGGCAGTGAATCAACTCATTACTGTGAAGGAAGGCTCCGGCATCGTCCGAAGCACCCGATTACGCCAATAGTTGAGTAGCATCGCTCGGTAGAACCTGGTGAATATTGCAAGTTTGGGTCAAACAAGCTTCAGGTTAGGAAGAGCTAATTTTGAAAATTTCAAGTTGGGAAGGGGGCAAGGCAGGCTTCATGAAAGGTAAAGGCTACCTTTGGACAATTGTAAGTTGGGAAGGGGGCAAGGCAGGCTTCTGGTAAGGAAAGAGGCTAGTTTCAGTCTGCCGCCGCCCCCTTCCCAACCCAGAGACTTTGACACTAGCTCATTTTCTCAGAAGCCTGCCTTGCCCCCTTCCCAACCCAGAGACTTTGACACTAGCTCATTTTCTCTGAAGCCTGCCTTGCCCCCTTGCAATTGTCCAACCGTTCTACTGAGGGCCGTACTGACTTGTTTCTCTCTAACATTCAATATCTGATTAGCGGGGATATTATGCAATGTTTCTAGCTGGCCATTTGGCCAACGTATTTCAACTGAATCAGCTTTCTCATTCGACCCAAGCCCAAAGTGCAAACGATTATCGTTGTGGGAATAGTAGCTTGACTGGCTTGTAACTTCCTGGACCTGCACCCACGAGCCTGCTCTTAACACCACGCGCGCACCTATGGCACTACGGTTTGACTTCGTCCCCTCAAGCTTCAACTTAAGCCAGTTATTCCTCTGGGGAACACGCGCACTGTTGTAGTCGTTCCGCAACAAGAGTGGCGCCTCATTCATGTTCATGATCAGCGCATCGATGTCGCCGTCATTATCGAAGTCGCCAAAAGCGCAGCCTCGGCTCGATTTGGGAGACAGAATGCCTGCCCCCAGCTCCGCGGTCACCTGCTTAAACCGGCCATTGCGGCTGTTCTGATATAAGAGACGCGGACCACGGTGAGGATACTCTTTAAAGATCTTTTCAACCTCAGGATAGACGCTACCGGTAACGATAAGAATGTCAGACCACCCATCGTTGTCAAAATCAACGATACCCGTGCCCCATTCCACGTAAGGAGTGTGATCGAAGCCAGCAGCCCTTGAAGCATCATCGAAGTAACCTCGCCCACTGTTCTTGTAGAGGGCTGGCAGATCATCGGAGAAGTGGGTTTTGAAGATATCGATCAAACCATCGCTGTTGTAATCGCCTGTCGCGACGCCCATACCAGCCTGTGCCTGACCATCCTCGTTGTAAGCGCAACCCGCCTCCAGCGCTACATCAGTGAATGTCCCGTCGCGGTTATTGCGGTACAGTGTGCTCGACGTCGAATCACAGGCAACATAAATATCTGGCCAACCGTCGTTATTGAAGTCGGTAGTGGTTGCTGTCATCGAGTATCGGCCCTGAACCTTGGCGACCCCTGAGCTTTCCGAGACATCTGCAAAAGTTCCATCACCACGGTTGTGATAGAGAAGATTGGTGTCTGTTGGTAAGCCTTTCGGACCACAGTTGACTGGGACGCCTTTCCAATAGCAATTAGTGCCCTTGCCTGGTTCGGGAGCTGTTGCGGTGTCGAACTTTAGGTAATTAGCGACAAACAGATCCAGGTTCCCGTCTCGATCGTAGTCGACAAAGGTGCACCCAGAGCCCCAGCGAGTACCTTGCGTCGATAGGCCAACTTTTTCTGTCAGGTCGGAAAAAGTTCCATTGCCATTGTTGCGATAAAGAACGTTCTGCCCCCAATAGGTGAGAAACAGATCTTCATTTCCGTCGTTGTCGTAGTCGCCCACGCAAACAGACGAAGCCCAGCCCGTGCGCCTGAGTCCTGCCTTGTCAGTGACCTCCGTAAACGTGCCGTTACGATTGTTGCGATACAACCTGTTGGTCGGTCTCTCTTTAGGTGAGAGGTCGATGCGAGTGCCGCTGAGGATGAGGACGTCTAGCCAGCCATCGTTGTCGAAATCCACAAAGGCAACGCCGCAGCCATTGGTTTCGATAATGTATCGCTTACGCTCGAGGCCACCATAAATGGTAGGGGTAGAGAGACCCGCCGCCGCAGCAATGTCTGTGAAGCTTACAGGAAAGTCTGTTTTGGTGCTGCTCGGTGTCTCAGCACTCCGGGTAACAGTTTGGCCCACAGTGGTGCAAGTCAATAATGTTGTCGCAGTGACTACACACATTATGATTGTGAGCGTCTCAATAGGGAGGGATTTCTTTTTCCTAATCATTCGCAGTTGAAGGACATTTCAATATGCAGGCTTCTAGAAAATCTCTCAGGTTGGAAGGGGGGCAAGTCCCCAGAAAATCTCTCAGGTTAGGAAGGGGGCAAGGCAAGGCTTCTAGAAAGGAAAAGCTACTTTGGTAATTGCAAGTTGGGAAGGGGGCAAGGCAGGCTTCTGGAAAGGAAAAGCTACTTTGGTAATTGCAGGTTGGGAAGGGGGCAAGGCAGGCTTCTGGAAAGGAAAGATGCTACTGTCAGGCTGCCGCCGCCCCCGCTGCCTTAAACTGCCAGCCAAGTTTGAATCAACCAGTCTAGTTAAGTTGGCTCCCATGTCCCTGAGACAGCTCCTCCAGTTGAATAGTCTTAGTTCAATGTTGACTGGCACTGGATCTTGAGCGGGGGCGGCGGCAGCCTGACACTAGCATCTTTCCTTTCCAGAAGCCTGCCTTGCCCCCTTCCCAACCTGAGAGATTTTCTAGAAGCCTTGCCCCCTTCCCAACCTGAGAGATTTTCTAGAAGCCTTGCCCCCTTCCCAACTTGCAGTTCTCAAAGTGCTGCTCCTGCCTCCCTGCTCCTGCC
>DATEUF010000324.1:0-5790 GCA_035283325.1 Pyrinomonadaceae bacterium
GTGAGCAACCAGGGGGAAGATGCTTGAGTCATACTCAATGCGATGATCGCGCAGTATATCCAAAGCCCACAGCGATTGCTTCGTAATCGAAAAAGCGGGGGCGCGATAACCTGCCGGCTGCAAGCCGTTCAAGGCTCGCCCGATGGCATCCAGCGATTGGCACAGGTCAGCAGCGAACTCATCAGGCGTCTGGCGATAGACAAGTTCGTGCCAATACCCATGCGTGGCTATTTCATGACCGCTAGCAGCGATCTGCTTGACGAGATCAGGATGGCGATCAGCCACCCAGCCCAATATAAAGAAGGTAGCGCGCACATCACATTCCGCGAGCAGGCGCAGAATACGCTGGGTGTTGGCGACAACCCGGCTGGGGAATTGATCCCAGGCAGCTCGATCAATCACCGTCTCAAAGGCATGCACCTGAAAATGCTCTTCGACATCAATGGTCAAGGCATTGCGTATTGAGCTCATACTATGTTTCTAGCTCCAACTGCCGGATTGAGACAGGCTGAATGTCCATCATGGAGATGGTATGAGAGAGTACGCGTGTTCAACAGTCTTTTTTTCGACAAGTAGGCGGTCATACAGCGCTTCGATCTGCTCGACCATCCGCTCTGCGCTGAAGGCTGGCACAACCCGGTTCCTGGCACGTTGCTTCATCCTTTGCGCTTCTTCGGGATAATCCAACAACCATACAATGTTCTCCGCTAATCGGGCAGCATCCCCAGGTGGCGATAACAATCCAGTCTGTTGGTGAGTGACCAGCTCGGGCACACCATCTACAGCCGTCGCGGCCACCGGCACACCCACAATCATCGCCTCCGTCAGCGCCCGCCCCAGACCTTCCCAAAGAGAAGACAAAACAAACATATCGAGGACAGACAGAATTTCCGGTATATCGTCCCGATAGCCAAACACCTTAATCCGTTGCTCGGCGCCAATGGCCTGGCGCACCTCGGAGGCCAGAGGGCCATCACCCACCATGATAAACTGGACGTCCGGCTTTTGTTGCAAGACGTTTTTGGCAGCGGCCACGAAATCCAGCGGAGCCTTTTGAGTGGACAGGCGACCGATTGTACCGACAATGGGTTGGCCTGGCGACAATCCTAAGCTGCGACACTTTTCGGTCCGTTCTACATTTACATTGAAGCGGTCTAGGTCAATCCCGCTGTAAATGGTTGTGAGTCTTTCGGGTGGAGCCAAATGGGCACGAATGGCTTCCTGCTTATTCAATTCGGAAACCGTGATCAACCCGTCGCTTATAGAAGCGGCATAGCGCTCGACCAGGATATAGAACCATTCTTTCATGGAAGAGGCAACAACATGCCATGGACGAGTGTGAGAAGTACGGGCAACTTGCCAGCCAAAGCTGTGAAAGGTGTGAATGATGACTGGCACCTTCGCCCGTCGCGCAGCGATACGCCCCAAAAGGCCCGCCTTGGCGCTATGGGTATGAACAATGTGATATTGACGCTCTCGAAGGAAGTCAGTGAGTTGATTTAGCGCCCGCAGATCAGCCCGCAGGTTAGCGGAGCGGCATAAATCGGGGAAAAGGAAAAAGGCATCAGCATGCGCCTGACCTCGCGCCACCCAATCGGTGTAGTCTTGGCCGGTCGCCAGGTGCACTTCGTAGCGCTGACGGGAATGATCTCGGACGGTCAGCAAAGTATTATCCTGCGCCCCGCCGATACCCAGATGGGTAATGAGGTGAAGTACTCTTATTTTTTCCATCGTTTTATCCATCATCGCATCGTTTCCCGATCAACGCTGACCAGGTTGAATCCGTGGCAAAAGCACATTAGAGCGCCTCCCAAATGGCTTCCTTAACACTGCGCACTGTTTCTTCGAGAGTCTGTTCGGTATCTATGTCGTAAACAGATCTTGTGCCGGGCATAGACCAATTCTGGCTTTGCTGATGCCGAGCCTCCAGGTAAGTGTCCCCATCTTGCTCAAGTCGGGCATTATTTCGTTTCTTTGCCGTTTCAAGCGATACCCTGAGTCTCAGCACGATGTCGGGGGGCGGAATTTGCCGATAAAGCTGCGCTTCAAGCCGCGACAGGCGATTATAAAACGACGCGACTGGCCCCCTCGGGCGCCGCTCTTCTTCTAAGCGGGGACTGTCCATAGCCCCTCTGAGCCTTGATGGGTACCGATCGCAAATGATGATGTCACCCTGGCCGGCCAGTCGTCGGGCCTTCAGGATGAGCTGCCGCCGGTCCCAGGCTAGAGTGACCGATCTCAAGGCATAAGGTATGGAAGACAAGCCCGCAAACGTGTGCTGCGGCGGAGTTGCATCGCCTGGGGAGGTCTGACGCTTGCGTCGAATGCTACGTCGAAAGGCCATTAGCCGGCGAACCAGAGCCAGGGCGATGTTAATCGGGGCCGTTGACAAGGTTGAAGGTGGTTTGCCGGTGTGTATCGTCTTGATAGTGAATACCCCACCGAGCCAGCGCCGCGTCTCGGCCACAAGCGTAGATTTGCCCGTTGCGTCAGCCCCGACAATGGCAACGACGGCCCCCCCTGCCCGTAATACCTTATTCTTCTGTTTCGTCCCCAGACGCCGCCGCACTTCAGCCCATAACACCTGACTATAAGCCAGGAGCCGCCTGAAAGAGGTGTGCTTGGCGTAAACCTTGAGCCGTCGCCGCACTTGTTGGGCCAACATCATTCTGCGAATAAGAGGACTATCATCATTGAGTGTCTTAACGCACGTGACGAACAAGTGCTCGTCTATCACCGGACAATATTCCCTTAACAAGGACAATGCCTCGGCCAGATCGCCGCCGTCTTGCAGCCAGCGGACCTCTGCTCTTAGGTTCTCAGACTTTCGCCGCAGAGATACCAGATCGAGCAACGAGCCGTACTTGACGAACATTCTCAAAGTAAACAAAACAAGCTCGGCCGGCCTGGAGGTTACCCGAACTCGATCGGAATAGGTCACATTCTCGAGCAGCATCGACTCAAAAGGAAACAGATGACTTTTCACGTAAGTTTCACCAGTGAGCACCCTGGTGAAAAGGTGGACATGGATCAGCTCGCTGGTATCTGGATCTAGACCGTAAAAATGGCTTATACTCGTCGGATTGGCTCCCCATCTAGCAACTGCGGCCTTAAACCCGAGACGCGAAAGAATAGCCAGCGCCGGCGCCAATGACTTCCGATCTACAAGTAGATCGAGATCCATCTTGCCGGCCGTGGCCCGGGCCAGATCAATGTTACTTTTCCAATGGCAATAAACAATCTCTTCCCGATTGAACGACTCTACGAGGCAATCTACCAATGTTGCGGTCAAGGGAATCTCCTGGCGCCTAGGAAAAGATTCTTTTATCATACCAGACTATCCCTGAAGTTTGTAGGCTGAAATCTGGGGTTCCGTCGCCCTGGGGCGTCTGTGGAGCGAGCGCAGCGCGTGCCAGACAACAGCCAGACTGCCCGCCAGCCGAACAAGCTCGGAAATAATAATAGCTACAGCGGCCCCCTGTAAGCCGCTGGACGGAACGAGTATATAACAGCCCAGAGCAACGGTAACGGTCGTGAGCAGATACAAGGGCAACTGCACTCTAAGGTATCGGGCCGATGTGATGACAAAGAGAAGCATCGTTGATATGTAGTCAAGTCCCGCGTCGATCATGACCAGGACAAACAATCCCGGCAGGGCGTACTCCGCTCCGTAGAACAGCGTCAGTATTTCACGTCCGGCAACCAGAGCGACCAGCACCCCTGCACTACCCAGCAGGGCGCCTATACCAATGAGTCGAAGGGTGAGTCTACGAAACGCCTTGACGTTATCTGCGGCATAGTACTTGGCTAATCGCGGACTGGCCGAGCGTCCCAGCGCCTGTACAACAGTCGGGGCAGCCTTTTGGAACGCGGTTATGGCCGCAAAGATGCCCAGCAGATGCACACCCAGATATCCCTCAATGAAATAACGGGGAACATTGGCATTGAATGAGATCAACATCGTTACAAAGCCAAGGGGTAACGTAAGCCAGACCAATCTGGTCAGGATGAATCTATTCCAGCGGGGTCCCGGAAAATCCCTTGGAATGAAATGACCAATCAGCTTCGCTGATGGATTCAGGCTCAAGGTGGCGTTACGAATATCATAACCTACCGTCATCACAGCCCGCGCCAGAGACAGGCCGATGACGCCCCAGAAAACGCTGCCGGTAAGATAAAAGCCGAGGCCCAGACCGATCAATGACAATGGACCCTTGATGATCATGGACTTGGCAATCCGGTCCAACCGTTCCTGCTGCATGAACAGGCCATAAAAAGCATCACTGATCGCTTCAATCGCTTTGGACACCCCTGTGGCAAGGATAACCAGAGAAGTTTCCAAATCGAAGCCTGAAACGACGACTATCCCCGCTACTGCCAGCAGGGCCAGGGCTGTCGTAATCAAGCGCATCGCGAAGTAGTCGCCGAAAAGATACTCTTGCTTGGTATCCGTGGCCTGAACATCGCGCAGGCGCAAAGTTGCAAACATGAAGATCGGGGCAGTCGTCGCCAGCCCCAGCGCAAATTGGCCGACATGCTCAGGCGAGCCAAGTTGCGCCAACACGATGGTCATGGCCCACCAGGCGCCAGCATTAATCGCGTTACCGACGAATGTCCATGAGAAATTGGCTCGTAGGCTCAAGCCGGAAGACGGATTGAGGACAGGTGCAGTCAAGCTTCTGTTTTCCTTATCTGGTCTCATGTTTGTTTTTTGCCTTTGGCAAAACGCAGTAAGTACCGGCCTCTATCGGCCATGTGATCGATAGCTCTCAGTTGAAAGGCGAACCGCTCAAGGTATGGAAATCCGGCGGCTTGCTCCGTGCCGTCGAAAACCCTCTCTACAACCTGTCGGGCGAGAACTTTTACATAGGGGGCGGCATGGATGCTTGTCTCGATCGCCCGGGGCAAGGGTGTCTTCAACAGGCAATTGGCTAATAGCAAACCCAGGTACAGTCTACGCTCGATGCCTGACCTTGCAGCCTGGGCAACGATCCGCTCCCAATCCAGATTGGGATATGCGCGAATCAGTTCGGCAATGTCGCACAGCCAACTTAGCCGTCTCCACTGGTGCTTGGTCCCATGTACGCAAAGAAACCAGAGCAAATTTTCAGCCGCAAGGCTGTGGACGGTGACCCCGCCTAAGGGTACCGCCTGAAGATCCTCCCATAACGGTTCAGGACTGCCCGGAAAGACATACTGCGGCGTGATTCGCCAGTGCAGCTCGACGACGACTTGCCGATCGGGGTGCCACAGAACCAGTTGATAGGCCCAGGGCGATTTCTCAACCAGTTGAGTGACCCTGAGCGATTGAAGACCCTTTCCTGCCTGAGCCACGCTCGGGGGTCTGATGATCTCATAGCCGCAAGAGACGAGTAAGTCAGTGGCTTGCAGAATATCCCGTTCATGAACCAAGATATCCAAATCGTTAGACGGACGTAGCGCTAGATCACCATAAACCGATGCGGCCAAAACAGGACCCTTGTATGGGAGCACCGGAATGCCGTGCTGGTTAAACAAAGCCAGCAGATGCAGCAATTCCTTCGTCAGAAAGAGATTGCCCTGTATATCGATCTGAATCCGCTGCTTGAGTTCCGCCCGGACTGTCTCCGGTACACGGGTGGGGGCAACAGCATCCAGGCTCCGGTACAAGAGGGGCGCCAAATTGTGGCGAAACGCCATCTGGAGCAGGTAACGCCAGTCGATGTTTTCTTGAAGTCGCGTAATGATGCGCTCAGCATTGGCAGCGTCCAGCCGCGTGCGGGCGCAGCATAATAATAGTTGTGCTTCAGG
>DATEUF010000325.1:0-39862 GCA_035283325.1 Pyrinomonadaceae bacterium
TGAGAATTAGAAGCCTGCTCGAGCGAGTTTGTTTCAGCTTTGAATTGTTCATTCAGAGCCGCGAGCTGTTGCGCAATTGCTTCGATATTCTCTTCGGCACGACTCACGTCCTCAGTTTCTTTCATCGAGCGCCCTACACCACGGGCCGCGGTCGTGGCACGGCCCAAAGTTGAATAACTTAATGACTTACGTCCCAAGAAAGAGGACAGTAGCGTAGCGCCAAAGGAGATTGCTGTCTGCCATTTCTGTGATTTCGCTTGCTCTGCTTCCCGATCCCTGGCTTGTTCAGCCCGCCGGCGTCGCTCTTCGAGACCAGCAATCTTCGTAGCATACTTCTGTCGCAGGGCTTCTGCCGCCTCGTCCCGTCTTTCGCGAGCAGATTGTTGAAGCCGAATGCGAAAATCTCTTTCCGCTTCACCCAATTTTGACGTTAGTCCCAGACTTGGGCTGCGCAGCAGTTCCAGCTTCTCAGTTCGATAGATCCAATTGGCAAGCTCCTTTTTCCAGGCATCATAACTTTTTGCCTTAATCGCTGAAGCAGGAAGGGTTGCAAATTGCGCACCAGCGGACGGACTGTCTTCAAGGTCGGCAACAGAAAACTCTGCGCGGATGGCGCGATCCCAGTCGACCGAAATTGCTTCTTCAGTAATCGGCGCCAGCAATGTCAATGGCTCGGTGGCATCGACCTCCTTACCAGCAAAGCGTACTTCGGCAGTCGCGCAGACCATGGGACGGTAGATCAATTTAGCGCCCGTTGCCTTGCTGCGAAGAGGCACGAAATATTGCGCCACATCGGGAGGAAGCACCGGACGCGAAGAAGGTGCAGGCGCCACTGATTCCTGACCCACTGCGCTTTGTGTCGAGGGAGGACCGGAACCAACGCCCGTTGCCGCGGCCGCTGTGAACATAGGCAGCGCTACTTTCGCGGATTGGGCCTTTACTGGATCCATCAATAACTTTATCTGGGTGCGCGTAAGGGGCCCGCGCAGATATGACATGGCCCAGCGGCTCTCGAAGATTTCAGCTGAATCGTCATGAACATTGTTGAGTAGGAAAATCCGAGTGCTCAGACCAGCGAGGGTCTGCTCCATTTTCTGGCGTTCAAATGGCTTCCCTGTGGCGACAGTCACGCCTTCGAGACCTTCAATGACGCGGGCCTTGTCGCGTTCTGTTTGCAGCCGGCCGATAAACCACGTTCCTGTATTTGACAGCCCTTTGTAATCCAGGTCCACCGGGTTTTGAGTTGCCAGAACCACGCCCAGACCGAAAGCGCGTCCCTGTTTCAGAAGTGTGAGCAGCGGCAGCTTCGACGGTGGATTGGCGACTGGTGGGAAATATCCAAAGATTTCGTCCATATAGAGAATGGCGCGCAAGCTGGTGGTCCCTGATTGCATGCGTACCCAGCCAAGTGTTTGGTTAAGAAGAAGAGAAACGAAGAACATCCGTTCAGCGTCATTCAGATGGGCAATCGAAAATATTGCCACGCGTGGTTTTCCGTTCTGCGTGTGTAGAATCTTCTCCAGATCAAGTGGCTCACCTTCCAGCCAACTGCTGAAACCTGGCGCCGCCAGGAGATTATTGATGAGTGTTGCCAATTCGAACCGCTCTTTAGCCGGAAAGACCGTCTCGATGTCCATAATGCCCATCTTCGTGATCTTAGGCGACTGGATCTGCTCGATCAGCCCTTCGAGCTTAAGATCGGTGGCTCCCGACCAAGCTTGTCTGATGATGTTTGAAAGCAGTATGTGTTCACGGCTTTTGAGCGGATCTGCTTCGATACTTAGTAGCCCGAGGAGACTAGTTACCGTAGTGTTTACTCGTTCATTTAGTAGTTCGCTATCCTCGCGAATTGCAGTTGAGGGCGCCGTGAGTGCGCTTAAGATTGAGACTGGAAAGCCCGCATTGCTGCCAGGTGTGTAAATGCGAAAGTCGGCGGCGTCTTTTAGCCGCTGAATGCGCGCCCCGTTCTCGCCCCATTCCGCCAGGCCGTTGCGCCACAGTTCAGCTTGCTGTGCGGCATACTGTTCAACACTCAGTCCTTTCTTTTCCGCGTCTTCGCTGTTAACCCAGGGAACAAAGTCGCGCGGCTCCAGGGCCGGAAAGGTCAGTAAGAGATTTGCGAGGTCCCCCTTCGGATCAATTACGATGGCGGGAATTCCATCGATTGCTGCCTCCTCTAAGAGAGCAATACAGAGTCCGGTCTTTCCGCTCCCAGTCATGCCCACACAGACCGCATGGGTCAGCAAATCCCTGGAGTCGTAAAGCAGCAAGCCACCTCGAGGTTTCTTTTTCTTCAGCTCAAAAGGCCGGCCAAGGTAAAATGCGCCCAGTTTTTCAAAATCCTCCATTTAGCTGTCCTCCGGGGGAGTCGGGTTTTGGGGAGTTTAGCTCACTTTCACTTGCATGCTGAAATCCCTCAATCCGACCGCTTGTTTCGAGCTACACTTACTTGATCCAGACAGTCTTTATATTGACGAACTCGCGGATGCCAAATTCTCCGAGTTCGCGACCGTAACCTGAATGCTTCACGCCACCGAATGGCAGCCGTGGATCTGAAGCGACCATGCCGTTAAGAAACACGCAGCCGGCTTCGAGTTCATCAATGAAAAGCTTCTGCTCTTTTAAATCATTGGTCCATGCTGCTGCTCCCAACCCAAAAGATGTGCTGTTAGCTAATCGAATAGCTTCGTCGATAGAGTTAACGCTAAAGAGCGATGCAACAGGACCAAAAACTTCTTCATTGTAAGCGGGGGCGTCCTGCGGAATATCTGTGAGTGCTGTAGGTTCATAAAAATTACCCGGCCGGTTGACGCGCTTGCCACCCGTGAGAACTCGCGCACCCAGTGCCACTGAACGTTCCACCTGTTGATTCACATCTGCCAGTATCTGGGGTGTTGCAAGTGGTCCAATGTCAGTGCTCTCCTCAAACGGATCACCAACCTTCAGTGCCTCCATCTGCTTGACAAAACGGTCCTCGAAATCCTGATAAATCTCCGCGGCAACGATAAAACGTTTGGCGGCGATGCACGACTGTCCATTATTGATGGTGCGTGCCTTTATTGCGGTCGTTACAGCGCTATCCAGATCCGCCGTCGGCATCACAATGAATGGATCACTTCCGCCGAGTTCCAGCACGGTCTTCTTAATCTGTTTGCCGGCGATGCTTGCAACGCTCCGGCCTGCTGGTTCGCTGCCGGTGAGGGTAACGGCAGCAACCCTCGGATCCTCTAGAACCCTCGGCACTGCCGCGGAGCCAATCAGTAGCGTCTGAAATGCTCCCGCCGGAAAACCTGCGCGCGCGAAAATCTCCTCAATCATGAGTGCGCACTGCGGGACGTTTGAGGCGTGCTTGAGTAAGCCGACGTTTCCAGCCATTAGCGCCGGGGCAGCGAAGCGGAAGACCTGCCAAAACGGAAAGTTCCAGGGCATGACAGCAAGTATGGGGCCGAGCGGCTGAAAGCGAACATAACTTTGGGTGGCGTTGGTGGCGAACACCTGGTCTGCCAAGTGCTCTCTCGCCTTGTCGGCATAGTAACGACAGACCCACGCACACTTCTCGGCTTCCTGGACGGCGGCGTTAATTGGTTTCCCCATTTCGGTAGTCATCAGTCTACCGAAAGCCTGTTTTTCAGACTCCAGGATCTCGGCTGAACGCAGCATCATGCGCTGGCGCTCTTCAAACGACGTGTAACGATAAGACCTGAATGTATCGGCGGCAAGCTGCAATTTGTCCGCAATTTGTTGCGCGTTTAACGGCTGAAAAGTTTTCAGAATTTCATTGGTGCTCGGACTGACTGTAGCGATTGGCATTGGTTTGTCCCTCCGGCTATGGTTGCGCCAATTCTACGACCATCCGGGACAAATTGGTGAGCAAGTAATGGATGGTCTAGAGATGAAAGTCATGAAAATGTGACGGAGAAAGAGTAATGTTATTGGGAATCAGGAGGCGTCAGAGTATTGGACAAATTCGGCATTGCTGCCGCATTGCAGGAGATTGCGAGCCTGCTCGAGCTGAAGGGGGGCGAGAATCGTTTCAAGGCTCGCGCCTATCGGGCGGGTGCGCGCGCCATCACCGGCTTTTCGGGTGACCTTCCGAAATTAATTGATCGTAACGAGCTAACTACCATCCGCGGCATCGGCAGCGCTCTGGCTTCTCAGATCAGGCAGCTACATTTTGACAATTCCTCCTCCGTTCTGCAGGCACTCCGGAAGGAATTTCCTCCCGGCGTACTCGAGCTCTCAACTGTGCCAGGTTTGACGCTGGCGAGAATTCGCAAACTCGTCGAGGCGCTGGGAGTCTCCTCAGTTGAAGAACTGAAAAAAGCTGCGGAGGCCGGTCGAGTAAGAGCAGTCAAAGGATTTGGAGCCAAAACTGAGCAGCAATTACTCAATGCAATTGCCAATCTCGACAAGCGTGAGCAACGGAGACCTCGTGTCCACATTCATCATGCAGAGCGCATCGCCGGCCAGATAATTGACTATTTGCAGACTTCCAGCACTTTTCAAGAAGCGAGCCTTGCCGGCTCGCTTCGACGCTGGAAAGAAACAGTGGGAACAATAAGGATTGTTGCCAGCGCCAGGAAGCCGACCTTGCTACTTAAACATTTCCTTCGCTTTCCTTTGATTGTTCGCAAGGAGATGTTGGATGAAAACACCTGGGTCGTCGAACTACTGGAAGGGGTGAAGGTTTCGCTAACAGCTGTGCTGCCCGAGCAGTATCCGGTGGCGTTGCTCCTGATGACCGGAGCGCGCGCCCATGTGGATCGTCTTCAACAGTTGGCCGAAATGAAGAGTTTGAGGCTGGATCATAAACACTTCCGCCTCCACTCTGCTGCCGACGTCACGGTGTCACGGCGGCCATCCAAAAAACGGGATGTCAGAGAGGAGAGCGAAGTTTACCGTCTTCTGGGGTTGCAATATGTTCCGCCGGAAACGCGCGAAGACGCCGGCGAGATTGAAGCAGCACTCGAAGGAAATTTGCCTCACGACCTCGTTTCCCTGGCTGACGTAAAGGGAATGGTTCATTGTCACACCACATATTCTGATGGCGTGAACACAATCGAGCAGATGGCCCGGGCGGCCCAGGCGTTAGGCATGAAGTACTTGACGATTACCGACCATTCGCCAACTGCATTCTACGCGGGAGGCGTTACGCCGGACCGCCTGAAACGACAATGGGACGAGATTGATGAGGTGCAAGCAAAGGTTTCTATAAAACTACTCCGAGGTACAGAGTCAGACATTCTGGCCGATGGCGCGTTGGACTATCCGGCGGCCATCCTCGAAAGGCTTGATGTAATTGTGGCCAGCGTTCACTCACGTTACAAGATGGATGCGGAAAAGATGACTAAACGTGTAGTGGCGGCGATGCGCCAACCGGTATTCAAAATCTGGGGCCATGCTTTGGGACGATTGATCCAGCGGCGGCCGCCGTTTGAATGCGATATGGAGCGAGTGCTGGATGTCATCGCGGAATCGCCGGCCGCCATAGAGATTAATGGTGATCCTTACCGGCTGGACATGGAGCCACGCTGGTTGCGAGAAGCCAGGAAGCGCAAAATCAAGTTTGTGATCTCAGTCGATGCACATTCGACAGGAGCCTTAAACAACGTGAGATTTGGCGTCGGCATTGCACGCCGAGCATGGGTGCAGCGCCGCGAGGTCTTAAATACGCTGCCGCTGAAAGGCTTCATGGCGGCAGTGCGTCCGGTACAGTAGCGCGAACTCTGCTCCACTACGAATTGCTGACAGATTCTCCGCCTTCGGGTCCGTAGAATAACACCCAAACAGCGAGGTCGTCGGTAAACTTCTCAAAGCGATGGCTTACACCGGCCGCCGCAAAGAGCAGGTCCGTTGGACCAAAAGCCTGGCGCATTTCACCGCACACAAATTCGCCGCGGCCGGCAGCCACAAAGTAAACTTCATCACGCGTGTGTGGCTGTTGTGTATCGTCACCACGTGGTGCATAGATCTCCACTAGCAGACTGCCGTGCTTGAAGATTGTGGCAAAACGTCTACCTTGCGAATCGGGAACACGAGTAAGCGCCTCATGGACTACGAGTCTTGAACACTGTTCTTCTTGCTTCATGATGGGGCTTGTAAGCGAAAGGAGCCTCGCGAGTCAAACCGAGTTTAATCTCTTCGCGCGAACCCAATTCTCTCATAGCTTCCGTTAGAGTTAAGTTCTCTCTTGTATTTGGACTAACGAAACCGCAACTCGTCTGTTTGGTTTCCGGGCCGTTTGCCGGTGAATTGGGTAGCTCAGTTTGCCCAACAGCGAAAACGCCGCCGCAGACCAAGAGAAAAGGCCCTAGGCAAAAATGTGTTAGCCAAACTTTCAAATTTTCTCAGTTACGTTAACAAGGAGCCAGTTACCACACATATGCCGGGTTAAGAATCGACCATGGCTTCGGACTCGCGCGCAAGTTTTGTTCGGCATTTACTGCCAGGGCAAATTTGCTTGCGCCGAAAACTCCCGATTGAGACGAGACAAATGCTGTTCGAATGTTTCTTTTGCGAAGCCGGATGAGATGGTGTCGCTTTTAAATTCCTTTCGTTCGCTCCAGTGTTTCCACGATTCCAGGAATTTTGCGTGAGCCCCCGTCTCGGTATGGACCTGTGCCGAATTAACGAGAAGCCTTTTTTCGAGTTCAGCAGCCGGTCCTTTTGCGCTCGATCCTATTTTGTCAGTTCTCAACGAACCCTGCTTGTCGACCTTCTTTAACAGAACGCGAGCATTTGCAGATAGGGGTTCGATTTGCCAGCGCTCACGTGAAGTGCCGATGATATAAATATGTGACCAGAAGATCCTATGAACGTAAGTAATCTTCCCGGAGATCAGTTTTGTGACCGTTACATCAGGGTGATCCTCGAGCTGTCCGCTTATCTGAAAGATTGTCTGGGCCAACGGATGCGACCACCAGGAGGTTCGAAGTGGCCCACCGGTAATCACCGAGCACACACTAGGCAGCTTAGGATCTGAAAGAAGTAAGAATCCCAAGGTTTTCAATTGAGTGAATACAGCTTCGAAATGTCGAGTCGCATCCATTTTCACAACAGTGATCCTACATTCCTACATTAGAATGGCAAGGTTAAGGTTCAATCGGGTTCTCGTGTATGGCTAAGGAGTGCATATTCTGCAAAATCATCAGCGGTGAAATCGCCGCCAACGTGGTCCTGGAAGAGCAACATGCAATCGCTTTTCTGGACCATCGGCCGCTATTTCCCGGTCACTCTCTATTGATTCCAAAGGAGCATATAGAAACGCTGCTGGAGTTACCAGAAAAGGATCTTGCGCCGTTTTTTTCTTCTGCCCAAAGGTTAGCTGCGGCAATCCAGCTGGCGCTTCAGGCTGAAGGAACGTTTGTGGCAATAAATAACCGGGTCAGCCAAAGCGTGCCCCACCTTCACGTCCATATTGTTCCGCGCCGCCGCAAGGATGGGTTAAAAGGTTTTTTCTGGCCGCGCCATAAATATCGAAGCGAAGAAGAGATTTTGACTGTCGAAAATGCAATACGCGCAGCCCTTACAGAACTACAAGCACGAGCAAAGGAGATTTAACAAGTACAAATACCAGGGAATATCTCAGGAATTCAGCACGTGTAGTAGTCGAAAACAATTTCCTTCAAGTCGCAAAAAATAAAACACACGAAAAGTTGATCTAAAAAATCGGTGGGCGTATAAAGCGCGTGTCACGAAGGTTACGGCCTTCGAGACCGACGAAGGGATCGGCAACCGGTGCGGTGACGCCCGGGAGAGAGGATCAGCAGGCGGCTGTTGCTCCTAACGACGCCCTGAGACGGAGCCGAAAGGCTCAGCTGGAGAGAGTCGCGAGATTCTCTCGAGCCACTCGGATAAAAACGAGTGGTACCCTTTGGAAGAGGACCCGCCGAAGGGGGCAAGGCGGTTCAACGCAAGTTGAGCTTCGTTGCCGGAGCGTAACCGGCGGTGGAGGAAAAGCCACCAAAACAAAAACCTAACGGCACCGCATTCGAAAGAATGCGAGAATTGTGAAAACAAATCGTGTGCTGACCGGTAGTTAGCTGACCGCCAGTTGATTGTCGGGATACAAATCTGGCAGCTCGTGCGTGTACATGCCGGGTTGCCACCCTACAAAAAGCTTCGGCTGATTGTAGGAAACGGATTGCGCTGTGTTCAGCTTGCTGGGCACGGCGCATTTCGTTTTTAGCATCCTCCTTACTCGCTCGCGCCTCCAAACCTTTGAGCACCGACCTGTCCATTTCTGCCCCACTCGCTCGTCATTAGTTGAGAAGACCGAAAATAAGGACTTCATTGGTTTGAAACGATTCAGACGTCCCCGTCGTAATTGGCGAGGAGGCCCTGGAAACACAAAAGGAGACGGCAATGACCACAGACGCTAAGCGTTTCATGTTTATTCTGCGAGGCGGAAAGTCTGACCGCGATATGTCACCAACCGAGTATGGGGAGGTACTGCAAAAATATCTGGGCTGGATTGAGCGCCTGAGGCAACGGGGGGTCTACGAAGCCGGAGAGCCCCTGGATGAAGACGGCAAAATACTTTCCGGCAAGAGTGGTGCTCTCGTAACTGATGGGCCGTTTCCAGAATCCAAGGAAGCCATCGGCGGTTACTTCATCATCCGAGCATGCACCCTCAATGAAGCGTGCGAGATTGCCACTGGTTGCCCAATCTTTGAGCACGGCGGCGCCCTTGAGGTGCGGTCTATCGCTCCGATTCCAAGCGCAGAATCGCATTCGGCGTGATTAGCCGGCACGTCACCAAGCCGAGTATGTTCACATCAAATCAAACTGCTGAGCCAAACCAACTCCTCGATAACTTCTTCCGACTCGAGTCTGGGAAGATGGTTTCGACTCTCACCCGCATATTCGGCCTGGACAACATCGATCTCGCTGAAGACGTCGTCCAGGATGCGATGGTGAAAGCGCTGCAACAGTGGTCGTTTGGAAGTATTCCAGAGAATCCTTCCGGGTGGATCATGCAGGTGGCGAAGAATCGCACCCTCGACATCTTACGGCGGCAAAAGCTCTTTCAGAGTAAAGAGAAGCATGTTGTCCGGGAACTTGAAAACAGGACCCAGAGCGGGCAGGTTGAACTGTTTGCCGAGTCGGAAATCAAGGATGACCAACTCCGGATGATTTTTGCCTGTTGTCATCCTGCCCTCTCCCGAGAATCACAGATTGCTTTGACGCTCAAAACCCTATGTGGTCTTGGAGTTTGCGAAATCGCGCGGTCTTTCCTTACCAGCCAGGAAACTATTGCGAAAAGGCTCACCAGAGCAAAGCAGCAGCTACGTGAGGCAAAGGTGCCCTTTGAAATTCCTTCGGGCCGGGAATTGGCTAGCCGTCTTGACTCAGTCTTGCAGATAATCTATCTACTGTTCAATGAAGGTTACAACGCCTCACAGGGAGCGGGTTTTATCCGGTGGGACTTATGCACCGAGGCAATCAGATTGTCGGAGCTTGTGCTAGAACACCCCCGGGGCAATACACCCAAGAGCAACGCGCTGCATGCGCTCATGCTTTTTCATGCAGCACGATTCCCGGCCAGAGTAGCCGACGACGGCGGCATACTACTGTTGCAAGAACAGGATCGCTCTCGCTGGAACAGGTCTCTGATCGAATGGGGCCTGTATTACCTTGATCAGTCGGCAGCAGGCGACGAGTTATCTCGATATCACCTGCAGGCCGGCATTTCAGCATGCCATTCCCTGGCCCGGAGTTACGACGAAACTGACTGGTCAAGAATTCTCACCCTTTATGATCTCCTGATCCAGAATGACGCTTCTCCGATAGTGGCCTTGAATCGGGCGGTGGCCATCTCGAGAGTCCATGGACCAGAAGTGGCACTCCGCAACCTCGAAGAGATCAAGAATCGGGGGTCGATTGATTCATATTACCTGTTACATGCGATAATGGGTGAGTTCAATTTACAGTTGGGGAACTTGGAGCCTGCGCTTGTTCAACTCCGCAAAGCGCTGGGGCTGACCTCAGTCCACTCTGAGAAGAGATTCTTGGAGAAGAAGATTAGTCTATGTGAAGCGAAGCTGTCCCCCAAGGAGGTGCGGTTCGATCTATTGCAGAGTTAACTTGAAAACAGCGGCTCCGCTGCTGGATTCGATCACGTTTCAACAAAACAAGGAGAGATCAAAATGACCGAAGCACGAATGCAAGAAACAATCGAGTATGCCCCGGGCACGTTCTGCTGGGTTGAGCTCGGAACAACAAACGGTGAAGCTGCCAAGAAGTTTTACACGGAATTATTCGGATGGGGCTTCACTGATAACCCGGTCGGACCCGACATGGTCTATACCATGCTCAAGCTTGACGGCAAGGATGTAGGTGCGTTGTATCAGCTATCCAGCGAGATGACTGCGGAAGGTATTCCACCGCACTGGTTATCCTACGTTTCAGTGGCTGATGCCGATGAGACGGCTCGCCAGGTAAAGGCGCTTGGAGGAAAAGTGAAAAAGGAACCATTCGATGTTTTCGATGTGGGGCGGATGGCGGTAGTTGAGGATCCGACCGGCGCTGTCTTTGCCTTGTGGCAGCCAAAAAAACATCAGGGGGCTGGAATCGTCAATCTGCCAAATTCATTCTGTTGGAATGAACTGGCTACGAAAGATACGCGCGCTGCCGGTGAGTTCTACACGAAACTGTTTGGTTGGGGTAAGAGCGTGCAGCAGTTTGGCTCAATGGAGTACACATCTTTTATGAATGGCGAGCGCCCGGCCGGCGGCATGTATCAACCAACGCCGGAGATGGGAAGCGTCCCGCCGCATTGGCTGGTTTACTTTGCTGTTGACGACTGCGATGCTAAAGCGCAGAAGGCAACAACCCTCGGCGCGAAGACGATTGTCCCACCCAGCGACATTCCGGACACTGGGCGCTTTGCAGTCATCCAGGATCCGCAAGGCGCTGTATTTGGCATTATCAAGCTTGCAAATCCACCATCCTAAGTGTTGCTGGTAGAGGAAAAAATAATTGAGTGCGGCTGTGTTTCGGGTCGCCTTCGTGGTTGCACGCAACTCTATACAGCAAAACGCGCTTAACTAACGTCTCCGCAAGCAGCGGTAGGCTAGCATCGAGAACATGCTTAACCTGCGCCCCTTGCGGAGTCTGGTTTTGTCGAGGGGGGCTAGGGGGGAGCAGGCGGCAGGAGGCAGGAGCAGGAGCCAGACGGAGAGGAGGCAGCGGCAGACGGCAGGAGCAGGAGCCAGCAGCCGACTGCCGGAAGTCAAGGCAGACTAAACTGCGGGGGTAGGGCGCTTCGAAAAGTGAAACAGGTGGCAGCTGTCAGATGCCAAATGTCAAATGGAAGAGATAAATGGCTCTCTCAAATCATCAGTCAATACGGCGCCCTCCTGCCACCTGCTCCTGCCACCTGCTCCTGGCTGTCGGCCTCCTGTTCCACGGTCTGACGGTCTGACGGGAGCATTTAAGTATTTATGAAGTCGCGCTTAGTCTGGCTCCTTCTATGTGGTATCTGGGGTTCCACCTGGCTCTTCATTAAGCTGGGCCTGAATGATCTGCCGCCAGTCACTTTCGCTGGCATAAGGTTCCTGGTGGCCTCGCTCATTCTTCTGGGCTTGATGACGGTCCGCGGACTATCTCTGCCACGGACGCGTCGCGATTGGCTGTTATTGGGCGAGACCGGGGTGTTATCGTTTAGCCTCAACTACGGGCTAATTTTCTGGGGCGAACAATACATCAGCTCCGGCCTGGCGGCACTTTTGCAGGCGACTATCCCGGCTTTCGGTCTTGTCATTGCACACTTCTACCTTCCTGGCGAACGAATGACATCACGAAAATTGTTTGGTGTTGTTCTCGGTGTGGCAGGAGTCGGTGCGATCTTCTCAAATCAATTGAGCCTGGCAGGTTCCCGGGCGCTCGCCGGTAGCGCCGCCCTCGTACTTAGTGCAATCTGTGTTGCGTATGGAAATGTGCTCGTGAAGGCGCACGCAAGTGAGCTCAATCCTATGACGTTGGCGGCCGGGCAGATGGTGGTTGGTTTCGTGCCATTATTGTTGCTGGGCATTCCCCTGGAAGGAAACCCTTTGCACTTCCGCTGGACCCCGATGGCGCTTATTGCCTTGGTCTATCTGGCAATAGTCGGTTCAGTCATAGCGTTCATTCTCTACTACTGGCTCGTACAACATATGGACGTAACGAAGACCATGCTGATTGCTCTGGTTACGCCGGTATTCGCTGTCGTTCTCGGGTTGCTCGTCCTGGATGAAAAATTAACTTGGCGTACGCTTGCCGGTGGGATGATGATCATCTTGGGGATTGCTCTGGTTGGGCTGAAGAAAGGGACGAAAAAGGCTCAAGCAGGGGAGCTAAGCAGCAGGTAACAGGGAAAAGGGATGAGTGCGCAGTAAGCCATACCATTCCTGAAGCTGAGCCTGGAGGTATTCCTCAACAGCTCGACTGACGAATTGAGACTCAGTAGCCGGATAGTGATCAGCGAGCCTTCGGAGCTGCTCAATCTGCTCGATCATCAACCAGAACCCCCCGAGATCTAGCCCGAACAGATTCTGTACTGAGACCTCCAGAGCTGTGCGGTGGACAGCATGGAGGTACCTTGCCGCAGGCCCATTAAGAGCAATCACGCAGTCGGATATAGCAAAACCAACAAAATCGAATTGATACTGCCTTTCCTTGAGTTGTTTTGGATTGGAGTCGCGCACAGGCGTCTAAGTTTGGTTTCAAGCGTTCCTTCTCTTTGGACCATGAGGTTCGGCTGTTAAGCAGTCATATCGTATTTGCGCAATAACCCACGCACCACGCCTTGAATCTGAATTCGTTCCGGAGTCTTGATGAAGATCGGCTTAAACTGCGGGTTTGCAGGTTCAAGCCGGATGAATTCAGACTCTCGGTAGAATTTTTTGACCGTAGCATAGTTCCCGTCGATCAGTGCCACTACCATCTGGCCGTTCTGTGCCGTCTCCTGTGCGGCAACGATGATGATGTCGCCGTCCTGAATGTTTTCATCGATCATCGAATCGCCACGCACGCGGAGAGCGAAGGTACGGTTGCGGCCAATCAGGTCGCGAGGAACGGAGACGGTGTCATGTCGAAGAATTGCTTCAATCGGCTGCCCGGCAGCAACAGTTCCCAGCAGTGGAATCTCAAAATTGTCGTCTGCGCTCGCTTCTTTGCTGATTTCAATGCCGCGGCTCACATTTGGAATGCGTTTGATGAGTTTCTCGCGTTCCAATGCTGACAAGATGCTGTGAACACTTGCCGGGGAGCTCATCTTAAATTGCTTCCCTATTTCGGCAATGGTAGGCGGCTGCCGGTTAATTTCAATGAAGCGACTAATGAATTCATAGACCTGCCGCTGGCGGGCTGTCACTGGCATCTTTCCCTCCTCTTGTACCTTTCCCTCCTCTTGTACTTAGCCACCCGTTATGGTATTTTCGGTTCGGTGGCGAAAATCAGCCGAATATTAGCGAAAGCAAAACGGCGTGTCAAGTATGGAACACAGGAGTAATCAATCGATTACTCGGGCAAGCTTCTTAAGATCCTCTATGAAGCGGCGATGCTCAAGACGACGAGTTTCATCGTCAGGCGCTCTAAGAATGGAGGAGGGATGAACAGTGGCCATTACGTAGGGAGCAAGAGTGGATTCAATAAACTGCCCCCGCTGTTTCGTTACTCGAAATTGAGGTCCCAGCAGAGCCTGAGCGGCTGTGGCGCCGAGGGGCACGATAACCTGTGGTTTCACCAGGGCGATTTCCGCTTCCAGCCAGGGGCGACAGGCGGCAATCTCCTGAGCATTTGGTTTCTTGTGAATACGCCGTTTGCCACGAGGTTCCCATTTAAAGTGTTTGACAACATTAGTGACGTAGGTTTTTGAGCGATCGATGCCAGCCTCCGCAAGAGCATCATCCAGTAGTCGGCCGGCAGGACCAACAAATGGTTTTCCTGTAAGGTCTTCTTCATTACCTGGCTGCTCGCCGATGAAGAGCACCTTAGAGTGGCGACTACCTTCACCGAAGACGGTCTGCGTGCCGCGTTTCCAAAGATCGCAGGCACGGCAGCCGGCGGCGGCTTCCTTGAGCGAAGGGAGCGTAGGTTGTGCAGGAATTAAATCTGCCGCAGAGTCTTCTGAGTTTTTGCGTGGCATTCATAATTATTCTAGCTGCGATTTTCCTTGTCGTCAGGTGGAGTGAAGAGATGAAAGCTGCAGCATTTTCCAAAGTCAAAATCGAATCAGAGATTGCCACGCACTTCGGTAAGGCTTTTAGATTCCAGAAAACAGCGGCCGAAGTAATCTCTACAGGCATACCTGAGATTGATAGTTTGCTCGGCGGATTGCCACGTGGCGGAATCACAGAGATGGTTGGGCCAGCTTCTTCCGGCCGTACCAGTCTCATGCTTTCTACTTTGAGCCAAGCCACCAATCACCAGGAGATTTGCGCCTTGATAGATACAAATGATTCTCTGGATCCCGCTTCAGCGGCGACTGCTGGTGTGGTTCTGGATCAACTGCTCTGGATACGATGCGCTAGTAAACTCGAGCACGCGTTCAAAGCGGCTGACCTGGTGTTGCAGGGCGGCGGTTTTGGACTTGTTATTCTGGATTTGAGCGATGTACCGTCCAAAGATACAAAGCGTATAATTTCCTCCTGGTGGTATCGCTTCCGTCGGGTAGTAGAAAATTCACCGACAGTATTTATGGTAATGACTCAGGAGTCATGCGTTCGCTCTTGTGCCACACTCACGTTGCAGATGAAAAGAGAACTGGATCTATGGTCAAGTACTAACGAGCCTCAGCACCAGGAATCCCCATTTGCAGCATGCTTTAAGCGAACGCCGAATGGGTTTAATAGCAATCCAACCCATGCAAGGTTCCTGCGAGGTTCGCAAATCGAAGTCGAGCGTCAAAAGCCTGTCCTACCAAATACCCCTGCCAAAATAGGGTTTACCGCCAAGAGTTCCTTCGTAAGATAGCCGCTAGTAGATTCTCATAATTGCCCGACTTGATAGTTTCGGCGATTTTCGCTAATCTTCGCTTAGAATTCTCCGGTCGACACAGTCCTGATTTCAAAGTGAGCAATCATGTTTGCTTGCATTTACAGCGGAAAACTCTCTGACGTCTCGCTCAGGGATTTTGCATATTCATTTTCGCCGCGTGTGGAAGAGACTGCCGGCGATACTGTAGTCATCGACGTCCGGGGATGTGAACTCTTATTTGGCTCGGCTTATGAGCTTGCCAATGAAATAGTAAATCGCGCCGCCAAGCCAAGAGCGGTCGGTGGTTTGGGTGGGAAGATAAATGTGGCTATCGCCGCCAACCCGGATGCAGCTATTTACGCCGCAAGATACTTCAAGGGCGTAACTTTTATCTCTCCCGGCGAGGAACTTACCTGTTTGGGTGAGTTACCGATCGCGCTTCTATGTCCCATTTCCATAGCTCAACCACAAAAGACGAAAGGTGAAACTCCTCATAAATCAACCTCGAGCCCTGGATTTTGGACATTGGATGAAAAAAGCTGGGAAGACACACTTGAAACTTTTCGTCTTTGGGGGATTCGCACGTTTGCGGATTTTGCGGCGTTGCCTAGGGCCGCGCTTTCTGAACGGCTTGGGCAAGACGGATTGCGTCTGCAATTACTTGCCAGTGGTAAAAGCGAACGGCAATTGGAGCTCGTTCAGCCGGCTCCCGATTTCGGCCAATCAATCGAACTTGATTATGCGATAGCAGAACTAGAACCACTCTCTTTCACATTTGCTCGTCTGCTCAATCAGCTTTGTGCGAGTCTCAATTCCTATGGATTGGCGACTAATGAGTTGTGTATCGAAATGAATCTGGAAACCGGAATTTCTCATGAGCGCAAGCTCAGTCTTCCTTATCCACTACGCGATCACAAAGTATTTCTTAAATTGTTGCTGCTGGATGTGGAGATGCATCCGCCGCCAGCGGCAGTGACGTCGATTTCGATTGCGTGCGAGCCCGTTAAGCCGCGGGTGTTGCAGCACGGATTGTTTATCCCGCTGACGCCCGAACCAGAGAAGCTGGAACTCACCTTAGCAAGGATAATGAAGCTAGTGGGGCATGAAAACGTCGGCTCACCTGAATTAGTTGATACCCATAGGCCTGCGGCATTTCACATTCACCGTTTTGCTCTAAAAAATACGTTCGAGAGAAAAAATAAGAAGACAAAAATTCCGCAATCCGCAATCCCCAATCCGCAATGCTCTCTGGCTTTCCGTATTTTCCGGCCGCCCCTGCGGGCCACAGTAGAGGCTCCACAAGGATGTCCAACCTGGATTAGTGCATGGGCAGGGAACCAGAGTGTCTACGGAAAAATTGTGCGCGCAGCTGGCCCCTGGCGCACCACGGGTAACTGGTGGCGCGCAAATGTATGGGCCAGAGATGAATGGGATGTGGCCGTTGAAACCCTAACAGCAAACCGCAAGACGGGCCCTCCACTACCAGTGCTCTATCGCACCTTTCGAGAGCTGGACGGCGGTGGGTGGTTTGTCGAAGGAATGTATGACTAGCAGAGAATTGCGGATTTCGGAGTGGCGAATAAAGGAGCTCAACTCTAAATTCGCGATTCGCAAATCCGCAATCCGCAATCCGCATGACTTACGTTGAGCTACATGCCCGCTCTGCATTCAGCTTTCTCGAAGGCGCATCAGTGCCCGAAGAGTTAGTAGCAGCTTGCGTTAATCTGGAGCTGCCGGCGATGGCTTTGCTGGACAGAGACGGTGTGTATGGGAGCCCGCGATTTCATCTGGCAGCAAAGAAAAATGGAATCAAAGCCCACATTGGTGCAGAAGTTACGGTAATACGGCCGCAGCTCAAAAGTCTAAAAACCAAACGGGATGGTCCGGAGACTGCACCGACTCTGGATGTCATGTCGCTCCCGCTGCTCGTACGGAATAGGACCGGTTATCAGAATCTTTGCCGGTTAATTACGTTGATGAAGTTGCGTGTGCCAAAGCATGCAAAGCCCGGAGAGTGTGCTGTAACACCTGAGGAACTAGCCGGGCATGCGGAAGGTTTGATCTGTCTAACGGGAGGTGAGGATGGACCGCTGGTTTCGAGGATGCTTTACGGGCAGGTAATCAGAGATGAGAGTCGATTGGACGAAGGCGAAAAGGTAGGAATTGCCGAATGGTTATTGGCAGTGTTTGGCAAGGAGAATGTCTATGCTGAGCTGCAGCGCCATTCTCAGCGCGACCAGGAGGCCCGTAATCAGGCCATCGTAGAACTAGCCAGGAAGTGTGGGCTTCCGTTGCTCGCCACAAACGGCGTCTCTTACGCCTCACCTTTGCAACGTGAAGTAGCAGACGTCTTCACCTGCATTCGAAATCATGTGCACCTGGAAAATGCAGGGCGATTGTTGGCCAGAAATTCGGAAAAATATGTTAAGCCGGCTAAAAATATGGAACAGCTTTTTGCCGACCTTCCTGAAGCAATCGCTAATACTGTGGAGCTGTCTTCCCGGTTGGAATTTACCCTGGCTGATCTTGGTTATGAATTTCCCAGGTACCCGGTGCCCGCAGGGGAAACAATGTCGTCGTTTTTGCGCCAGCGCACCGAAGAGGGTGGGCGGGATCGCTATACCGGACGAAACGGCTTCCCTACCTACGAAAGTGCGCGATCACAACTGGAACGCGAGTTGATTCTAATTGAGAAACTAAAACTAGAAGGCTATTTCCTAATCGTCTGGGACATAGTGCAGTTTTGTAAGAGTCAGGGAATCCTGATTCAGGGCCGAGGCTCAGCCGCAAACAGCGCAGTCTGTTTTGCGCTGGGAATTACGGCCGTGGATCCCATTGGCATGGAGTTGTTGTTCGAGCGGTTTTTGTCCGAAGAACGTGGCGAATGGCCGGACATTGATCTGGATCTTCCGAGCGGTGAACAGCGTGAACGTGCAATTCAGTATGTTTATACACGGTACGGACGGCTCGGCGCCGCAATGACAGCAAACGTGATCACTTATCGCGGTCGATCAGCTGCTCGCGAAGTAGGAAAAGTTCTTGGTTTTGATGAAGAAACGCTCGCACGTCTCTCCGGTTTGGTCCATACGTGGGAATGGAAAGATCCTAAGGATTCAACCGAGCGACAGTTTCGGGATGCGGGTCTTGACTTACACAATTCGCGGATTAAGAAGTTCTTTCAGCTTTACCAGTTGGTGCAGGATCTGCCGCGGCATCTTGGTCAACATTCGGGAGGGATGGTGATTTGTCAGGGGCAACTCGATTCGGTCGTCCCGCTTGAGCCGGCCGCCATGCCGGGCCGTGTAGTGGTCCAATGGGACAAGGAAGACTGTGCGGACCTGGGCCTAATAAAGGTTGATTTGCTGGGATTAGGGATGATGGCGGTATTGGAGGATTCAATTACGCTGATTCGGAACGTCAGCCATGAGGAGGTTGATCTTGCTCACCTTCCTGCGGATGACAGCATGGTTTATGCAGCGTTGCAGAAAGCTGACACTATTGGCATGTTTCAGGTCGAAAGCCGCGCCCAGATGTCCTGTTTACCTCGGCTGCGGCCGCAAAAGTTTTACGATCTTGTAGTCCAGGTGGCAATCATCCGTCCCGGCCCAATTGTCGGTAACATGGTTCATCCCTACTTGAAGCGCCGGCAGGGACGCGCGGCCGTTTCTTATCCCCACCCATCACTAGAACCTGTTTTGAAGCGCACGCTGGGGGTTCCGTTATTTCAGGAACAGTTGTTGAAGATGGCAATGATTTGCGCGGGATTTTCCGGCGGCGAAGCAGAAGAGTTGCGACGGGCTTTTGGATTCAAAAGATCAGAAGTGCGCATGAAGGAAGTGGAAGTGAAATTACGCCGCGGCATGGAAAATAATGGGATAACGGGCAAGGCGCAGGAGCAGATCGTGCAATCGATTACGTCTTTTGCATTGTACGGTTTTCCAGAATCACACGCTGCCAGTTTTGCCTTAATTGCTTATGCCAGTGCTTATTTGAAATGTCATTATCTGGCGGCCTTCACGGCGGCGATTTTGAACAATCAACCGATGGGTTTTTATCAACCATTTACAATTATTAAAGACGCGCAAAGGCACGGATTAAAAGTGAGATGTGTCGATATAACAGTATCGGATTGGCTATGTACAATTGAAAAAGAGGATGATCAGGCGGTAAAAGGAGCAGCAGAAGAAGACAAACGAAGTTTGATTCTTCGTTTGGGACTCAAATATGTAAAAGGTCTGACTGAGCAATCGGGAAAGGCCATTGTGTGCGAACGCGCAAAACGACCATTCCTGAGCATTGATGATCTACGCAATCGCGTCCCTGAGTTGCGAAAAGATGAACTGCGAAAGCTGGCGGCAGTTGGTGCGTTGAATTACATTGATCAAATGCCCAGGCTTCCGACTCTCACTAATCAGTTGGTAGACATTGGCGTCGCGCGCGGTAGAAATGGGGTTCATCGGCGCGACGCCCTGTGGCAAGTTGACCGGGTGACTCGAGCCACGGGCCCTCTTTATAGAGAACTACACGAAAAGGATAACAATTCTCCTCTTCCCCGTATGACCCTCCCGGAGCGAGTGGACGCTGATTTTCGCGGCACTGGCTTGACGATAGGCGCACATCCCGTCGCCCACCATAGGCAAGAGTTGAAAAAATTAGGCGCTGCGCCGGCAAACGAAATCTCCGGCATGCCAGATGGAACAAACGTGCGGGTAGCTGGCTGGGTGATCGTTCGTCAACGACCAGGAACCGCAAAAGGTTTTGTTTTTCTCACACTGGAAGATGAGACCGGTGTAGTAAACGTGATCATTAAGCCTCAGCTCTTTGATAGAAACCGGCTCGTATTAGCCAATCACCCGTTTCTTTTAATTGAGGGTACTCTACAAAACCAGGATAATGTGGTTTCAGTGAAAGCGCGCAGCGTCAAACCACTCTCTTTCAAAATTGCCGCCGCCCCTTCTCATGATTTTCATTAAGAGCCCGTTTGCGAGCTGGATCTATCTGCCTATTGACAAATTAGACCTGCACGATAGAATCCGGCCAATACCAGGGGCAAACGACCACGGGGGCACAGTTCTCATTCTTCAAAATCGGCCTTAGCGTCGATGCCGGTCTAATAAATTGACTTAGACGATTATACGCAATGTCGAAGTCGGCCATTGACGAGGCATCTTGGGCCGAGTTAAGTCCGGCCCAAAAGGCTGACGCTGTCCGTGAAGGACGCGCCACTCTGAAGCAGATGACGGCTGGGCTGCTCGATGGTCCAGACATCTTACGAAACGCCTGCTGCGAATTCCTTCTTCATACCGATGCATCCTTTGAGGATCTTCCCCTTCCGGATGCTGTGTCATCATCGCCTCAACAGCCTGATAATATTCACAAAGTCGACCGCCTGCGTTCGGGCCTACAGCGCAAGAAAACGCCTGGCCCCAAGAAGTCATTACGGCCAAAGTTTGGGCTCCCGGAGGGCTTCAGCCGGCAGCGGTTCGGTAGAAATCGATTGCTTGAACAGAACATCTACCGGTTGCCAAATGGTCAGGAATTTATTCCGTCTTTCCCCGCTGGAATTCTGGGGCGCCGCCATTTATATGCCTTACTGACAACTGAGCAGTACCTGGATGAGAAGCGAGGTTCAGTCTACATACGAACTGACGGAAGGATCTTTGACTATAGTGTTGATTGCGGCGACCCTTCTGCCGACCTTTTTGACACGGGATACACAATCTACGATCTCGAGCGCACTGGCCGCTACGCGCCTGACGATCGAGAAGAACAGGCGGAGCAGGACGTTAAGTTCCGACGGGCGGCACAGGGAATCTAGCCGAACAGTCTGAACGGCAGAGGATGATAAGAAAGTTAAAAACCGGCAAATTTTAGGCTGAGCGAGCGGCACGTCTGGGCCGCGATTCGAGCAGCCCCTGAACAACCTGCGCGACTTGCGAGAGGGGTTTAGGTTTTCGTAGGAACGCGTCGGCGCCCCGCTCTCGCGCTTCATCCTCCATCTCCGCCGAGCCATAAGCGGTGAGGATTATGATGCGTGTTTCGGGGTTCGTTCGCCGGACAATACTGATAAGCTCAAGGCCATCCGGGCTCTTATTTATACCTAGCCGCAAGTCTTGAATTAACACTGTATAGCGGGTGTTTTCAACCAACTTCTCGGCTTCTTCCACGTCGCGGGCGGTGTCTACCTTGAAGCCGTGATGGGAGAAGTACTCGCTCATTGAAAAGCAGATCGACTCCTCGTCGTCCACCACCAGCAGGCGGGGCATCGCTTCCGGCGCACGATCGTGGCCACCCAACATGCGCCTCAGTCGCCCGGACACTCTCTTCAGTGTTCCCATTCGCGTTTGCTCTCCAAACTGGATGACAGAGCAGAAGCCCGAGAACACCAGAACCGATTATCGACTTCTGCTATAGCAACAAAGCGATTTAAAGATCCCCATGAGAAAAGCGTGGCTAACGGCTGCCAGCGGCATCGGCCAGCAGTACTGCCATGAATGGCAATTCCGGTACTCCCCTGACGGTTACCGGAGCAGTTCTTCAGCGTCGCTCAGGCGCGTCGAGTGGCCGAGCCCGGAGCCTAACTACCGGAGAGTGAAGTATTACTAAAAAAGAAAGACAGTTTGCAGGCGCAGAAGTCGCTTCAGCTGCGTGGAAGCTTGCGCCTGCTGCACTGTCGGAAGGGAACTGGAAGCGGCTATACGCAAGTGGTTCCGATAACGAGGGACGTGACTGCGTCGTGATCCGCATCCCTCTCGCCGAATTCATCGTCTTTTCCTCCCGCTCTCAATTACTCAGGTGAGGCCAGGCAGGAGTCAAAGACAAAATCTAAGTAAACTTGCTGCCCGGCCCAGATGCTATATCACTATAGCAGCCCGCACGTTGGACCGTTGCCGAACATTTACCTGTGATTCTCTAGCTGTCCCGGTAAAGCTCGGTCTGGAAATGATATACATCAACACTTCACAGACCTCCCGTGTGCCGGTACCAATGGTATTTCCCTTTTCATCCTGGAGAGCATAAATCTTGCCCTCCACATCCAAGGGTAAAATCATTGGCTTCGAATACATTTGCATCTCCGTTGCCTCCTTAACTACCGGAGGGACATCCTTCGAGGTAGGAAACTGACGCCAGGTCGAGGCAAGCCTGGCTGGCTGATTAGCTTCACATTTACCTGTGCCGCCAGCGGCGGATTCCAGCACCAAGACCGATTAGACCAGTACCGAGTAACAACATCGTGGCGGGTTCCGGAATGGCTTGCGCTTGCGCAAGATAGAAGTCCTCTTGCCCAGCAAAGACCTGATCGATGTTGGCAAAAACCGCTATACGGTATTGTGTAGGATTGGCAAAGAAAGTGGCCATTGCCTGCTGGGCGGCTGGGTCGAGGCTGAATATATAGCCGTCTTTCCCCTGACCAGAGTCAATCTGTTCGAAGTTTCCTGGACAAGGGCTACTACCGTTGCTGCAGGGTCCTGTCTGAAAAACCCACGTTCCATCTGCGGCGTACACTGCTATCCTGACGTCATTAAGAAACGTGTTTGGGGCGCTTCCTGGCTCGTTGATGTTATAAACGAGTCCGAGATTATCCGCTGTAAAACCATTATCGAGTAACTGCTGAAAAGTGTAAGTTTGGCAGTGCGGCGTGCCGTTGCAAAACGCATTTCCAGTGAACACATCCTGCGTCCCGTTCCAACTAATCGCACCGCTTTCATTGGTGGTTTGAGGAGGATTCGAAAGCGTCAAAATAGGGAGCACAACCCCGAAACCTGTTCCGGTAACGTCCCTCGTTCCCGCTGGCACTAAGGCGCCGATTGGAACAGGGTCCGCTTTGGCAGTGGAAGCTAATGCCAAACTGGTGAGTGCAAAAACTACCAAAACCAAACAGTTAAGCCTTGATTTTTTATATCGGAACATCAATAACTCCCTCTGATGTGTTTAAGGTCTGACTAACATGCTGCCATGTCTACAAACAGATCCAACGCGGGGGCTCTCTGACTAGCAGAGCGCTGCGGGGCAAATGCAGGCTCTACTGCAAACCATCATTTCTCTCAAAATTCCTTTCGAGAGCTATAAGTGGATTGGCACACCCGAATCCACAGCAAAATCAAGGCCACGGGCCTGACATATACGGTTGACCGGAAACTGCTGATGTGATTGAGCTTAGCGGAGGACCCCCGGGGTTGAAATACCAAGTTTGTCTAGGACCCAGAATTGGATTCTAGAGTTTGGACAGGGAGATGCCATGCTTCTTGATCTTCTGGTAGAGCGAACTTCGCGGAATTCCCAGCCGTTTAGCTGCCCTTTCGACCCGGCCGTGCTCCTCTTCAAGCACTCGCTGAATCTGCTGTTTTTCCAGCTCCTGCAGCGTGAGGCTGGGGTCGAAGCGGCTAATAGTGGCATTCGCATGCCCGTCAAAGTGAAATTGTTCTAAGGTGATCGTGTCACCTTCGCTCAGCAGTACAGCACGTTCGATGACGTTGCGAAGTTCGCGGACGTTGCCGGGCCAGGAATACGCCTGTAAGGCTTCGATTGATGCTGGGTCAAGTCGAATATCGCTGTGGCCCAGATCGGCGGCAAATTTCTCCAACATGTACTCTGCGAGTATGGGAATATCTTCCACTCGCTCGCGCAATGCGGGAAAGGCCAGGGGAATTGTGTAAATGCGGAAGTAAAGGTCCTCGCGAAATCTTTTCTCGCGGACCAGTTCACTGAGATCCTGGTGCGTCGCCGCGATTAGACGGACATCAACCTGTCTGTCACGAATGTCTCCGACTCTTCTAAAGCGCTTCTCCTCTAACACCTTTAATAGCTTCGGCTGAATTTGCAGGTCGACGTCCCCAATCTCATCCAGAAAGATCGTGCCGCGATGTGCGACCTCAAAGAGTCCCTGCTTTGTTGAGGTAGCACTTGTAAAAGCGCCCTTTTCGTGGCCGAAGAGTTCGGTTTCAAGAAGTTCCCTGGAGAGTCCAGCGCAGTTTAGATCGACAAAAGCTTCTTCTCCCCTGGGGCTGTTATCGTGCAGCCAGCGCGCGAGCACGCCCTTTCCAGTCCCCGTCTCACCTAAAATCAAGACCGGGCTCTCGGTAGCCAGCACCTTCCTGGCCTTTTCGGCCAACGCACGGATCTTTGTGCTTGTCCCAATAAAAGGATCAATCGTGCTGCGAACGCGACGCGAGCGGCTAGCGAGCTGCTTCTGGTGATTTCTTTGATATGCCAGAAGCCGTTCGAGGATTACCAGTAACGCGGGAAGTTCAAGCGGTTTTGTCAAAAACTGTTCGGCTCCCTCCTTGATAGCTCTCACCGCAAGGTCGATCGAGCCATGTGCGGTGAGGATTAGCAAGGGAATCTCTGAATCTATCTCTTTCAAGCGGGGTAGCAGATCAAGAGCCGTGCCGTCAGGGAGCATGTAATCCGCAATGACAATATCAGGGCGCGAAGTCCGGAAGAGTTGCTGAGCTTCACGGCAACTTTCAGCTTCCTCGATCTGATATCCATGGAGTTCGAGAAAGTCGCGGATGCCAAAGCGCAGACCGGGCTCATCATCAATGACAAGAATGCGATTTCTAGCCATCGATCTCCTTTGGGGGTACCGGGAACCTAGCTGTCATGCAGGCGCCGCCTTCCGGGTTATTGCCGGCTATCAGCTTCCCCCCATGCTCATCCATTATTCGGTGAGCGATTGCCAGCCCCAGTCCCGTGCCACCGCGGCGTTTAGAGAAGAAGGGCTCGAAAATCCTGGTCAAATCTTCCTCCCGTATCCCGGGACCATAGTCGAGGACCTGACAATCGATCCAACGTAGATTTCCCTCGACCACGTCATTGACACTGATGCTTACCACTCCGCCAACTGCTGAATGTTGAATAGCATTTTCTATCAGATTAACAAAAACCTTGAACAGACGGCGGCGATCGATCATCAGATCAGGCAGCGGCCCTCTGACATTGTTGATAATCTTTACTTGAGCGACTTCTGCTACCGGCAAGCATGCCCGCTGACACTTCGCAATTACATCGTCCACCGGAGACAGCACGAGTTCACTCTTGGCGGGCCTACCGTAATCCAGAAGCTCCTCCATTAAGACAGTGAGTCTTCCTACTTCGTCGCGCAGTACGTTGGTGTATCGCAAATAGTCCTGACGGTCGCTAAAACGAGTCTCGAAAGCGTCCAGGATGGAAGAGATGCCAAAAAGTGGATTTCTCACTTCGTGAGCAACTCCGGCGACTAGTGATCCCAGTAGGGACATCATTTCGCTTTGTCTCAGCGACGCTTCGAGTTCAGTTTTCTTGGTGATGTCCTGGGCAATCAGAATCGCGCGCTCACCCGCCGAACCAAATTCGTTAATCGAATACAGTGTGATGGCCCAGGTCTTTGCCGAACTTTCGTCGGTGACTTCAATCGATCTTGCGGTCCCATTCTCTCTTACCCTCCGTATCAATCCAGCGGCCATCCGCCACGGCTCACCTAGTCCCAACTCCGAGATTTCACGACCAATTACGTCTTCTGATCCCAAACCGGCGATATCTTCTGCAGCTTGATTGAGCCGTTTAATGCGTCCCAGCAGATCAACAATTAGGACTGGAAAGTCGATTGCATTGAACGTCTGCCGCCACTCCATTGCGGCCGTCTGCAACGACAGTTGCATGCGCCGCTGTTTCTCATCCAGCAACTTGCGCTCAGTAACATCGTTAGCAATTACCAGACGGGCGGCTTTCCCGTTGAAGCTGAGCGGATGGGAAGTCAATTCGACGAAGATTAAACTACGGTCCTTTCGCCGGTGGGTCCAGGGGCTTGTTAATACCGGTTCATCGCTACCGCTACAGCCCTTTATCAGCAGGGTGGGATCAGACTCGTTTGACAGAAGATCATCAATCTTCATTGAGAGGAATTCATCCTCTGTGTATCCATAGGTTCTGATGGTTGCTTCATTGACCGCAAGAATATTGAGAGTGGCCTCGTCATAGACCCAGATGGGCTGTGGCGTTGATTCAAACAGAAGACGATACCGTTCCTCGGAATCGCGCAATCGCACTTCCATGCGTTTCCGGTCAGTAATGTCCCTGGCGACGCCGCGAACGCCAATCGTAACGCCCAGCCGATCGATGATGTGTGTTGTAACGATCTCGAGCCAGCGGGCCCGTCCCATGGCATCTCGGACCGAGAGCTCCGGGTTGATAACCTCATTGTCGGCGAGTTGTTTGTGCTGTGCCACCGGGTACCCGCTCTGGGACTTCGTACCAAAGGCTTCCGCAAAAGAGGTACCTAACAAATCCCGTTGCTCGCGCCCCAAAAAATGCGCACCGGAGGCGTTGATGCTGGTCAAACGACTCTCTTTATCCAGTGTAAAGATAATATCGCTCGCCTGTTCCACCAGGTCCCGATAACTGGCCTCGAGCTTAGCGCGCTCTAACAACCGTGAAACTTTGGCCACCAGCCGGGTTGAGTCAAACGGCAGTTCGAGATAGTCATCGGCGCCGGATGCCAAACCTTCTACAACACTATTGGTGTCCTTTCGATGGGCGCTGACAAGCAGAATAGGCACCGAACGCAGCTCAGAATCCTGACGAATCAGTCGACAAAACTCGATGCCGTTGACATGAGGCATTGATACGTCGCTGATGACCACGTCTGGGTGCTGGCGCTTCGCCACCTGAAATGCCTCCAGGCCATCCTCCGCGGTCATCACGGAGTAACCAGCCTTTCGGAGCAGGCTATCCATCAAACGCAGTTGCTCGGGTACATCATTCACAATCAGGATTGAATCGTCCCGCCGACCATTGTTGGAATGATTAGCGCTGTGCATAAAGCCTCATGCGTCTGCCACTATTTGAAATTCGATAGAACTAGAGACCCAGGAATCTCTAGCAAGTCGCGGATAACTTGGCGGTTCTCACCCTAATAGGGAGATGAGATTCAAACCTATTGTCTCAGGATTTCTTAGCCGCGGAGTATATCACAAGCATTCACTGGCAGCTCTAAAGAACTGGAGGTTCGACGGGGCTTGCCCGAAGCAGACGCCGCCCTAATCTCCCTACCCGATCCGCAATAGTCCTCTAGGTATAAAACAGTCTTAAATGAGCTATCCTTTCCAAATTTGCTTCAAGTAATTGTGACGTTTTTCTTGTTTTCAGAGAGGTTTCTCATTGCATGAACAGGATGTCCCGTCGCCGGCCCGACAGTAACTTATACCGCAACCGCTCAGGGGAGATCTTGCTCTCTTCAAGCGGAGCATCTGCTGGGAGAGCTGGTAGCTTGGACTGCGGCAGAACCTTCCCTGAGCATCACTCGTAACACTACTCGCCTTATCACTTACGAAAAGGTCCTAGGATCATGTCTGATTCCCTTCATCTGCTTCCAGTAACCGAGGCTGCCGAAAGCTCAGACCTACTACGCGCGGATGCTACTACACCGCACACGGACGAAGAGGGGCCGGAAGGGCTCTGGAATTCGATTCGCGAGTCCCTGAGAGGTACGCATCGTGACTACACCAGAGGACCCATTGGTCGGGCCATTATGCTTTTGGCCATCCCGATGGTGCTAGAGATGCTGATGGAGAGTGTCTTCGCCGTGGTCGACATTTTTTGGGTAGCTCACTTGGGTGCTGATGCAATTGCCACGGTTGGGCTGACGGAATCGATGCTTACCATCATGTATGCCCTGGCAATTGGTTTGGGCATCGGTGCCACAGCAATGGTAGCGCGGCGAATTGGAGAAAAGAACAGCGAAGGAGCTGCACGAGCCGCGGTGCAGGCAATAGCCCTCGGGCTTGTGGTGTCCCTGGTCTTTGCTGTGGTCGGGGTTTCCTATTCTGCCGACCTTCTTGCTCTCATGGGTGGCTCGCAATGGGTAGTAAAAGAAGGCGTCAGCTTTACAAAAGTGATGTTTGCAGGCAACGCGTCGATTCTGTTGCTCTTTCTGATCAATGCCATCTTTCGCGGAGCGGGCGACGCTGCCATCGCCATGCGTGTGCTTTGGCTGGCAAATAGCATTAACATAATTCTTGGGCCATGTTTCATTTTTGGATTGGGGCCTTTCCCAAAACTTGGAATAGCCGGTGCCGCGGTTGCAACGACCATTGGTCGTGGCACTGGCGTGCTCTACGCCTTTAGCCGGTTGATTCGCAGCGGTGGTCACTTCGATATCACCAGAGGCCACATCAAATTTGAACCGGCAATCATGGCCACTCTGGTGCGACTCTCAGCAACCGGCACCTTTCAAGTATTTATTGGCATGGCGAGTTGGATTGGATTGATTCGGACGTTGTCGAGTTTTGGCAGCGACGCCATTGCCGGTTACACGATAGGCATTCGTGTCATCATGTTCGCGCTACTGCCGTCGTGGGGCATGTCCAACGCCTCGGCTACGATGGTTGGCCAGGCCCTCGGTGCGGGCAAACCTGAGCGAGCTGAACGTGCCGTGTGGAAGGCCGGCTTTTACAACATGATCTTCCTCGGTTTGGTAGGGTTGGCTTTTGTAATTTTGGCCAGGCCCATCATTGGTCTCTTTACAAGTGACTTACAGGTTGTGCCGTACGGTGTCGACTGTTTGCGCATAGTTGCTTATGGGTTCCTCTTCTATGCTTATGGCATGGTGCTCACGCAGTCTTTCAATGGTGCCGGCGATACCTGGACTCCCACCGTCATTAACCTCTTCGTCTTTTGGCTATGGGAGCTGCCTTTGGCGTACTTGCTGGCAGTCGTGCTCGAACTTGGCCCTCGCGGTGTTTTTGTGGCAATTACAGTGGCATTCTCGACTTTGGCCCTGATCAGCGCCGTGGTGTTTCGGCGCGGCAAATGGAAAAGTCGCGTGGTGTAGGGCTTCGGGTGCGACGTCCACCTCAACTGCATGGAACCCAACCGGTTTGCGTTCCGCAAAAAGGGCAAAATTTCTCAGGCCTTGGGGTAATCAGACCCAGTTTCCCTGCCCCAAGACTTCTGAAAGCGCCGAAATCATTAAGGCACATTCGTTGCTTGATCGAGTGCGGCACTAGTCGATTTGTACAGGGAGATAAAAACCAATGTATTCCTCTACCAACATTAGTAATCGAAATACCTCTTTTTTAGACGGAGCATGCGAAGCCTGGGGCCGCCTGCATACGGAGCGTGAGGATGTTTGTGAATCGTTATTGACGCAAGCACAGGCTATGAGATCGTTTGCGACAGATGGTCAGGAGTCTGATTTGCCGACGGAGGATACCGCCCGAGAACTTGATTGGAGTCGGCGCGAGGCATTGCAAGCCAGACTGCGTCAAATTGATGATGCCCTCGATCGATTAATGGCCGGCGCCTACGGCCGCTGCAGTTTTTGTGGCCGGGCAATTGAGGCGGATCGTCTGGCCAGCGATGCGGCAATTTCCCGTTGTGTCGTTTGCCAGAAAGACTCTGAGAGTGGGCGCAGGTTTAGAACCCTATAAGCAGATAACTTCATGCAGGCGTTCCGCTCTACCGGGGCAGCAATGGTTCTATATTCGCGAAACTTGGCTGCCCATCTCAACTTTCTCCTCATCATCCCCGCCACAAGCCCTTTCGTCACAAAAGAGTGAGCTACTGCCTTTCTCCTGAACTATGAATTAAGCTCACATTTTCGTTAAGATCCGCGCTGGACCAACAGAACCTTCAGCTAGAGCAATTTCCCGAGAGGAGCCTCAGATGAAAACAACCGTTCTCTGTTTGCTGCTGGTTTACTTTCTAGTTCCTCTTGCTCTAACGCAGGACTCGACATTGTCGTCACTCGTCGACACTGAACGTGCTTTCGCTCGGGCTGCGGCTGAGAGAAACACGCGCGAAGCTTTTCTTGCCTTCATCGCCGATGATGGCATTCTCTTTCGGCCGAATGCCGTTAACGGCAAGAAATGGTTACAAGAGAGTCCAACGCCAGCGTCAACCAAACGCGCTCTCCTTAGCTGGCAGCCAATATTCGCAGACCTCTCACAAGCGCAGGATCTCGGTTATACGACCGGGCCGTGGGAATACAAAGAGGATATTAATGATCGAGAGCCCGTTGCATACGGCAATTTTGTCACGGTTTGGAAGCGCCAGTCGGATGGCTCTTGGAAGTTCGTCATCGATCTCGGGATTTCAAACCCTAGACCAAGTATTGCTACTACAACTTCATGGGAGCCAAAGAAAAAGGAGAAGGTCACAAAATCTGAATTCAAGACTGACTTGAGTGCTCAGCGTGCAACTCTTTTGAACCGGGAACGTGATTTCTCGATTTCCTCACGCAAGGATGGTGTTGCGAAAGCTTTTACCACTTATGCTGCACCTGCGGTTCGCCTTTATCGGAACGACAACTTTCCTTTTATTGGTAGCGATGCTGCGCAACAGGAGCTTGCGGCACGCAAGGCCATCGTTACCTGGCAGCCGGCTTTTGCGGATGTTTCCAAGTCCGGTGATCTGGGTTACGCATACGGTTCATACGAGGTTACTGATGACTCAAACGTAAATGTGGAGCGCGGTAACTACCTGAGGATCTGGAAGAAGGAGAATGGCAACTGGCGCATCGTCTTGGATGTTGCAAATCCACTGCCTGCCGAGAAGAAAAATTAGGCGAACCTCTCCTGCGCTGTTTCGCTTTCCGGCCCAGACGACAATGGTCTTCATTCTAGATCATTTGAAGTATATGCCTCAAAAAGGAGGGAGGGGCGTCGTCGCCCCTCCCTTGCAAGTAGCGATTCTCAAAAGAGGTTGAACTAAAACTCGAACCGCATACCAAACCTCATATTGAACGGCAGGCGAAAGCCTTGATTCAGCGTCACCAGGTTAATCTGAGGTTGCAGAAAGTCGGGATTGTTAGCACCGAGATCGAGTTGCCGGAATTGATCCGGCAGTAGGACCTTGCGGCTGTTGGTTACGTTAAAGAAGTCAGCAATGAAACTGAGCTTTACCCGTTCATTGATCTGCCAGGGATAATCTGCATGCAGGTCCAGTTTGGTGAAGAATGGCGTGCGACCCAACTTACCTCGTCCGCCGACTGGGACCTCGCCTGCATTCAAATAGACTGGATGGGGCAGGTATTCGCTGATTGGCAGCCCTGACTCAAGATGCAAACCCGCTCCGATGTTCAGACCGTTCAACTTGTGTCCTCCGAAGCCTGAACGGTCCTTACTAAAGGTATAGCTTGCATAAAGGTTACCAATGAATTTGCGATCAGTATTGAGCGGCCCCACTGCAAACTGATCGCCCAACAAATTGAACTCGCCAGCTGTAAAATCAAACAGCGAACTTATTCCGGGATCGGTTTGCGCGTTGTCATTTCGGAGGTGGCCTTCATAGTTTCCTTTCAAACGAGCAAAGCGCATATTCGAAAGTACCTGCCAGCCACTCGAAAAACGCTTGTTCAACTCCACTTCGACGGCGCGATAAATGCGAACGGGATCGATGAACCCGTCCGAAATCCCATCGGGAGAGTTGAAAGAAGCGCCGTTCACTATGCCCTGAGCGCCGAAACAAACATTCCCAAGACTGGTTCCATTAGCGTCAAACACCTCAGTCCCAAAATCAGCCACGCCCGCAGTCGATTGCAGGCAACCCGAAGGCACCGGTGCGCCAACCGCATAGCGGAACGGCACCAGGTTTGTGGCGGCATCGAGTTGGGAGCCAACGTTGCCGATGAAGTAAGTTTGGGTAATGCCCGCGTTGGCCGCCTCTGGGGAAAGCACGGCCGCATCTTCAATGATTCTCTTCAGCCGGCGATCCTGATAGCGCACCGAGAGGACGAAGTTTCCGGGCAGTTGTTGCTCAAATCCTATGATGTGCTCCTCAGAGAAGCCGAGCTTCGTGCCAGGCGTTATCGCACTGAGGTCAGAGGCCGAAATGGTGCCGGCGCCCGGGACATTTCCGGAGCCCACCGCCCCTGTCAACAGATGGGCGGCATCGACTACGGGAATCGGGGCCCCAAGCGCACTAAGCCTGATACGGCGGACACCGGTGGCGTCAACTGTGAAGTCTGGCGCGAAACGGAAGTTGAGGAAATCCAACTCCTGCGAAAGTGAACGCTCCGCCGCGTCCAGCGGCAGGTATTCAAAGAAGCGACCGAAGTTATACCAGAGCTTGGTCTTACCCCTGCCAAACGGATCGATTGTTACTCCTAGCCGCGGTGCCCATTGATCGGTAAATGTATAGCCGTAGCGATTTCCCGATGCGTTGGGACTACCGATTACGCGTTCCTGCTCCCAGCGCAACCCCAAAAGCGCAGTGACGTATTTGTTGAAGCGCCAGGTGTCCTGAGCATAACCTGCATGATAGTTCCCAAAAGTGTCGAACTCCGGAGGTCCAAATTCCCCACGGTACACCTGCAGTGATACGGGCACATCTGTTCCTCTTACGTTCAAACGCGGGCAGAGTGTGCAGGCATCATTCTGGGCGCGCAGCCTGAAGTGAACATTGAACATTTGTCCAATAGCGAAGGCAGCGCCGCCAATATCAGTAATCGGGATACCGCTGGCATTGGTGGCAGGAATTGCGTAGCGCGGGCCACTTCTTTCTCGGCGACCCGAATAGAGAGAGCGCTGGAACTGATACCCAACACCAAAGGTGTGTTGACCCCAAAGATTCAGTTGCTTAGTTGTATCGAAGGTGGTCCTGTAGTTTGTGCTCTCCGTAGGCTCATAGAACCCAAGCCCCTGAGCAGCATAATTTCCGCGAATGGGATCGATCGGCAGGCGCACCTGAATTAGGTTGAGGTCGGCAAAATCGGTTTCATTGAAGTGGTTGCGACCCTGGCTGAAGGAGGCGGCGAAGGTCCATGTCGGACTTAGAGAGCCAAAGTAGCGCACAGCAGTATTCCGAGTTCCGAAATCGAGTCGGCTTTGCGCTGTTGTATTGTCAATGCTCAAGGTGCGAAAGTCGGACAAATTTGTTTTGGTAGGATCGCCGAAGATCGAGAACGCCAGAGTATGATTCTGGTTGATACTGTAATCGAGCTTGAATGCATAGTTCAGCGTGCGATAACGGCGTGCATGGTCCCCGACGGTCGTGAAGAGGCCGGTGTCTATGATTGAACCATTGCCGGCTGCGATATCGCTGGCATTACCTTCCACACCACGCACAATTTCGCGCCTCACCGTTGGATTGAAGGAGCCAAAGAAGAAGAGATGGTTGCGAGCGCCCGGAATATAACCGCCGGCGTCCACGCCGAAGTCGTAATTCTCTTCGTGCAAGAGCTTCCCCTGTTTGTTAACGCGCGTGTCGTCTACCTGACGCCGCGTTGCCTCAAACGCTTTCGGACGAGCGAAACCATAGATCGCTCCATGAAAGTCGTTGCCGCCGGATTGTGTGATTATGTTGACGATGCCACCCTGCGATTGTCCATACTGCGGCTCGAATCCGCCCGTCTTCACCTGTACTTCCTTCACGAAAGAAGTATTGATGCCGGTCCCGAGCGCGCCGTAGGAGCGATTGAATGTGCCAATGCCGCCAAAAGCCGAATCAGTGATGTTGACGCCATCAGCAATGTACAGATTATCCAAGCCGGAGGCGCCGGCAATGGACGGATTGTCTCGCCCACCGTTGATGCTATCGGTAGCACCGGGTGATAGATAGAATAGACTGGAAACACTCCGTTGCACGGGCACATTCTGAAACAGTTGATCATTCAGATTCTGGCCCACTGCTGTGCTTTGCTGATCTATGGCTGTGGCTGTATCTGTGATGTCGACCGTTGCTGAGATCTCTCCCGGTTGGAGAGCGAGTTGCAGGTTTGACTCCTTCCCCACATTGACCGTTATACGAGAGACCAGTGCCGTCTTAAAACCACTCTGCGTAACCTTGAGGCTGTAATCACCTGGATTAAGGTTCTGTACTTCGAACGCACCGTCGTCATTGGTGGTCGCAGTGCGCTCACCGGTTGCGCCGGTCACGGTGATGGTAGCGCCGGGCAGCGCTGCTCCGTTGACATCCGTGACTTTGCCGCCGATGGAACCGGTGGTGGAGAGATCTTGTGCCAGCACCATCGGGCTGGCGATGCACAAGATCGCGAAGACAATCAAGAATCTTTTCATACTTTCCACTTCCTTTCTTATTCTTTATCGCCTTCAGCGTGCTTATTCGCCCACCGTTAAGTGCTTATTCCGAAAACCTGGAATTGCGATCGGGCAACTGAAGGCGCCGTTGCAAAAGAAAAGGGCAATGACTGTGCCTGCGGGCTCGCATTCTGAAAAGGCCGTCTCGTCACACGGGTGGGCTAACTCATGCTCAGGCGACGAAATGGTCATTGCAGATTCTGGATTCCGCCGAGAGAAAGATTGTGCTAATTGGATGTGAAAGCTGGCGATGCGGCGTTGAAGGTGGGCCCGACTTACGATACTTCGTAATGGAGGCTTGAGTGAGGGGGGCGGGCGAAGGAACGGTTAGTCTGGGATGCCCTCTCTCCAAATAAGAGACAGAGGCCGCCCTGGATAGGAAGAGATCTCAGGCATGTTGCAGCGTTTCTGCCGATTCGATCTGAGGGTACCCATTAGCGAATCCGTTGAGTCGTATGTTGTAGTGTTTCAGCTTTGAATTAAGGGTCGTCACTTTCAGATTCAACAACCGGGCCGCCCGGCCCTGGTGTCCACCAGTCTGCAACAACGCACGTTTAATGAGATCGATTTCGAAACGGCTTACCTCGGCGTAGAAATCGAGACCACCCTCGAGATCCAGTGTCTGAACCTCGCCAATCGACTGCACCTCGCGCAGTAGCCGGAAGGTCAACTGCTTCAACTCTTTGATTTTGTCCTGAGAGGCCATTGGCTGGCCATGGCCGTTAGGCGTAATCGAGTCAAGGATTTCGCTTTCAGTGTCATTATAGATTGCCGTTGAATTCATATCTTCTCCTTAGAATCGCTGTGACGGGAGATTGCCGGGTCTTGGGCCATTGCCTGCTCGGATTTCTTCTTGCCGGTGACTGCTAAATTGAATGTCTTACCCAGCGCCCTGATTTGTTCCCCGCAAACCCTCTCAATCTTCAGGGAATTTTCCCGGCTTAAATCCTGATCGCTGCCATCGTCAGGAAGAAGCCACTCTCCTTCGGGCCCTTTGATGAGGTGCCCCAACTCGTGCATGAACATCAGTACGCGCACTTCCTTTGAATCTGCTGCAAAAGTTCCCACGCCGTTTACCGAAAGGGCCACATTGCCGACTCTTCGGCGATAGAACGGACCATTCAGATTGATCGACAAGTTATCGAAGAGCCGGTACTGAACCTTGGTCTGTGCATTAAGTACTGTGGCGATGGAACCAGACATGCGCATGCCAACGCCAGCCACGTAATAGTCCTTTTTGACAAGTGCCATTAGCCTATTGAAGACATCAACAGCTGTATCTGACCCGCCGAAAAAATCACTACAGCTGTTGCTGGCACTTAAGATCGTTAAGGTATCGTAGTAAGCCGACCTTAATACTTTGTCGCGAGCAACCAGCGATGACGGAGCGGCAGGCAGTGACAAAGTCGGGCTCCTATCGTCCAGGTTTCCCGGAGCGCTATTGTCCGTCGCAGGATAGAAAGCCTTAGCCGTACTTAAAGCGAGACCCGTCATGATCGTAATAACCAATAGTTCGCGCAGCTTCATCCCGTTAGTACCTCCTATCCAAGAACTAAAAGGAGTGGGCGTCCGGGTTTTTGCCTGGCTCGCTGGGGACCGAGCACTTCGGACGAGAGCAACGCGAAGATGAAAATCCTGGTTGAAGACTGAGCTTAGTTCAGCTCGGCTCTTCAATTACCCCCGGATTTAACACGAATACTTATACGAGGAGTTTTTTGCTTAACGGTAGGTTTTGTGACGGATGGGCAGGGAGTTGTGACTAGCAGGCTTGATGTGGGGACAACTGCCGTCAGGGCAGTTTGCCAAGGGCCTCCTGCAGCTTGTCTCGGTAGTTCCGGGATAGGGTAAGCTGAGTGCCATTCTGCAGAATCACCCGGTATTCGCCGTGAAACCAGGGTTGCAGTTCCTGGATTCGATCAATTCGGACTATGGAAGACCGGTGAATTCGCACAAACTTACGGGGATCAAGTTGCGATTCCAAACTGCTGATTGTCTCTCGCAGCAAGTGAGATTTCTTGCCACTGTGTACCGAGACATAGTTGCCTTCAGCTTCAATCCAATCGATCTCATTGGTCTCCAAAAAGTATATGCGCCCCCCTGACTTGATGACGAGCCGCTCCAGGTAGCGGCTGCCGGCTTTCAATTCTTCGAGGAGCAGGAGTATTCGCTGGTCCACGCCGCCATTTCTTTCGCGCATGATCTGTGCGCGGGCACGCTGCCAGCACGCATCGAAGCGTTCGCGATCGAAGGGTTTTAGCAGGTAATCGAGGGCATGCACCTCAAATGCGCGGACCGCATACTGATCGTATGCCGTGACAAAGATCACATGTGGAATAGGGACTTTTCCGAGCGTTTCCAGCACTTCAAACCCACCCAGTTCCGGCATCTGGACATCCAGGAACACCAGGTCAGGAGCGTGGCAGCGGATGGCTTCCACCGCTTCGCGTCCGTTGCTCGACTCCCCCACGATGACCACCTTAGGGTCTGAACGAAGCATCTCGCGAAGCATTGTCCGTGCGAGGGGCTCGTCGTCCACCACCAACACACGGATGAGGGGAGACTCATTCATAGCTATACCGGAAAAAGGGACGGGTTCCGAGGTGTTGGGGAGCGCTCCTGCTCGTGTTACACCACGAACTCGAGATTTCTGGCAAAAATCTTCAATGTTGATTTTCGGTAAAGGCCCGGCCCAGGCTAGGCTTTGGACTGGTAATCGGTGGCGCCGTCTATGTGAAAAGGAATCTCAAGCGTTACCACCAACCCACCTTCTGGGTCATTAGTTAGATCAAAAACGTGAGCCGTTCCGTAAAGGCGTTGCAGGCGCGTCTCCGTATTTACCAGCCCGAGACCTTTCTTAAACAAACTCTCGCTTGTCCGATGTTCCGGCAGGCCGGGACCGTTGTCTCTAACCTGGATACGAAGACTGCCATTTTGAGGTTTCGCTTGAATTTCGACCAACCCGGGGGTGGATCGCGACACGACGCCGTGCCGAATCGCATTCTCGACTATGGGCTGAAGAATGAGATTGGGCACCCGGGCGTCAAGGGCCTGGGGAGCGATGTCCAAGCGGGTTTGCAAGCGATCTTGGAACCGAATGCGCTCAATTTCGAGATAACATTTGAGGAATTCCATCTCTTGCTGCAAGGTGACCTCCTGCGTGCCGGCGTTTTCCAACGTCAGCCGGAGGAAATCTCCTAACCTGGTGATCATCGTGCGGGCTGAATCCGTATCCGTATTTAATAACGCGGAGATTGAGTGGAGGGTATTGAAGAGAAAATGCGGATGAAGTTGCATCTTTAGCGCTTGCAATTGGGCCTGAGAAAGCTGGGCTTCCAGTTGTAGCGTTCGAATTTGACCTTCCCTATAGCGTTGGTAGTAACTGAATGCGTAACTTGTTAGGGCAATCAGCATGTAGATGCCCATGCCCTCGCTGAAATTGGCCACCACAAACCGGCCCATTCTCTCAAACGAGAATGGTTTGCCCATGCCCCAACCCCAGTTTAGCCATAGCAGTACGTGTCCCAGAGCGGTAATAAGAACGCTCAGAAGAATGCTGATTGGCAGGTGTTTGAGTGAAACGCGAATCCAATTGCTCCGCTCGACCGGTAACCGTGAGACAGCCAGGAGCACCAAAGGTGTCCCCAGGGCCCAAACGTAAGACCAGGTCATCTGCATGTAGAGCGATTCAGAGAAGGCGGCAGGACGTTCGGAGCGGTAAGTGGTGAAGTAGTATTGCAGCGTGAAGACAAGGCCGATGACGGTCCATATAGCCCAAATGATTGCGAACCAAGTCCAGCGACTCAATCCGCTCTTGCCGGGCTCACCGGGAAAATTCTGCTGTATATCTTCTGGAAGGCTCATCAGCGATAGAACGATCCGGTTATAACGCTCTTGCGACCTTCCTATCAAAGGCAGAATTGGCTGCGCACAAGAGTTGTCTCCCTGATATTAAACCCGCAGTGTATCAGTAATACAATGCCGTAGGCGGGATCCCTTGGCATCGCGGGCCGTTTGGCAAAATTCAAAAACGAAGTGATACCTTTTCGCAATGGCTGGTATTGCAAACTGATTCGCGATTCTTAGTAAGGTGTAGGAGTAGCCGCAAAGCACACCAATAAGATAACAAAAGGTATGCAACAATGAGTTTGTGATGAACTGGCCGAGAGTGATGGCGAGACGGCCTCGGGGGAGGAAACTGAAAAGGGCGACTGCGAAAGTCTGCACTACTCCTGCCTGAGGGGATTCCAGAGGTTTTAGCGCGTTGTAACGGACACAGTCTGCGACCCGCAGGGTGATGAAAACGTTACGTAGCCACTCCTCCTCTTGACTGTAACCTTGAAGCTCACCTTGCTTGTGCCAGAAACGGTTCGCGAAGTTGGTGAGACTGTTATTCTATCGTCGCTTGCTTTCGCCCTGATGGTTCCAGAGCCGATAAAATTAAGTAATTGAGTAGTTACTTTGGCTGAATCATATCTATCAATCGCTAGATAAGATGGACTAAGCGAAAGCGAGCACGGAACTGGAGTAGGTGTGGGTGTTGGTGTTGGTAACACATTCGGCGTGGGAGTCGGGGAAGGGTCGGGGATGGGTGTGGGCGTGGGTGTGGGCGTGGCGGAAGGGATTGGGCTCGGCATCGGCGTCGGTGTCGGAGCGGGGCTCGGACTGTAAGCTTCACCAAAAAGAATTCCACTAATAACTGCGTTGCTTCCTGAAGTTCTCGTTATGTTGATCCTTATATGCCCACTTACATCCCAAACAAGGTATTGGCCCTCGGCAAATGAGAATACAGTTCGTGTATCCAGTAGAGCATTGTTGTCTGCGTCGACAATGTCAATCCTTTGACCTCGATTTTCGCTGCTCCAATCAAGACAATAGATCGCTAACCGATGAGACCCTCCCTCAGTTTGGACATCTATTGTAAAGGTAGAATTAGCGTACCAGGACGCTGCAATCCGGTCACTATAGGCCACCTTCTCCAACGCCCTGGTATCTCCAGTTGATTGAACCCAGGTATATCCCGCATTCCCAACTGGCGTTACCTGAGCATAGTTCGGATACTTTGTTGCGTCGTTAACGATCATATAGCCATCTGCGCCATAGACCGCTTTCCAGTTTCCTTTCGTCACCGTGTCCAGCTTAACAAAGCCCGCACGACCAGACCCGGTATTCGGAGTTGGTGTAGGAGTCGGCGTTGCTGTTGGAGTGGGTGTAGGGGTAGGGGTCGGCGTAGGTAACGGCGTCGGCGCAGGAGTCGGAGTCGTGGATGGACCCGTGCCATTCCATACACCTGAAACGCTCCCCTCGGTGGCAGCACGCAGTGCGACCATGTCAACACCGACGTCGCCGCCGTCCGTAGCTGCACCCTTGCCTGGCTGACCAGCAGCCAGCGTGAAGTCTCCGTTCGCATAATCATCAAACAGCAGCCGCCAATCACCAGAATACAACAGAGCATTCGCGGGATATCTTGCCAGCCAGTTTTTGTTTGCGATCAGATTATTGTTCCAGTTGGTGGAATCTCCGGGCGGCAGATACTTCTTAATGTTGGCCTCGCAGTCTGTGGAGGAATCATTACTACGGAACCCTCCTCCGCCATGAGGATGAATGTTGTTCAGCCACATCGACTCCAAGGCCCCGCCGTTGGCCCCAAAATCTATGATCATTCCCCTGTTCGAGTCCGGCATCCCACCGTCGTCAGTGTTGTGAATAAAGAACACTCGACGCGGATTAACACGACTGCCTCGGCCGTCAGCCTCGGAGATCATGTTCATCAGTACATGTACCGCCCCGCTGGCGTCCCAGTTAGCGCCTACATTTTGAAATAGATTATTGCGAAAAGTGATGTCACTGGTACCTTGTACGGGTCCATTGTTATCGGCCGCCGCGATCAT
>DATEUF010000326.1:0-45988 GCA_035283325.1 Pyrinomonadaceae bacterium
CCTGGGAATCGTATTGCATTCGCAAGTAGTCACTATTTACCCGGGGCAGTTTGCCCTGCGCTGGAAACTCGCGAACGCCTTCGGCGTTTTTGTTCCCACTGTTTATGCTGCTTATGGACACCTGGAGTTTCGTAGTCAAAGCATTCCGCCTGATTTCAAGTCTGCCGGCCTCATCATGCTGTTGGCCTTAGCGACAAGACAGCTCTGAAAGCGGGTAGTGATGCATTTACAAGTTTTAACAGCGTGAGATTGTTTCGCTGCAGGATCCTGACTGTGGCATACTCACGTCATGCCAGCAAAGACCCCGGCCAAACGACCGCCACGCGATGTCAACGAGCTCGCCAAATACATCGTTGATGTTACTACTGGTGAGGAAGATAAGATTGAACCGCCAAAGAAAAATCCGGCTGCGGTCGCCCTCGCTGCGTTAGGTGCAAGCAAAGGTGGAAAAGCACGGGCGAAAAAGCTATCATCTAAAAAGCGAAGGACTATTGCCCAAAAGGCCGCTAGGGCTAGGTGGTCAAAAAAGCAAAAGGATGAGAGATCAAGAAATAGATGAGCAGGATTTGGCCTTTGTTCGGGAGCTGGGAAAGCACGTGAACAAGTGGGTCGCTATCTTGAACTATGGCACCGCGACCGAGGCTATCGTAGCCAGTGGCGAGACGATCAGTGAAGCACGACAGGCCGCAGAGTTAAAGGGCTTTACGGATGTTATTTTCTTCAAATCACCCTCCGGTGAGCGCAGCTTTGTCCCCTAGTGCAAGTATGAGCGTGATTTAACCTCAAACCTTCCTCGGTACAGTTTTAGAATCACATCATAATTGTCAAAGAAGCCTGATTGTCCGAGCAAGGGATAAGGCAATTTGGTGTCTAGAAATCCCGCCTCTATTTCGATCCATTCTGCGAAACCTAGTATTTGAAACTCTATGGAATGCATGTATCCAATAACAGTTTGGCCAGCTATTCCGAAGTATTCTTTTTCTTGATGGGTTTTAGTCAGGTCTATGCCCAGGTCATCGACCACTGCGCGGTCAAATAAGCAATCAGCCGCCCCGGTATCAATTAGTCCTAAAAGCGGCACCATTTTTTCTCCATATGCAAGACGGAATGGGAGGAACGGCATTCTGACAAGCTTTGTACTTTTGTATTTGTCCGCTACATACCTGTACTTAAACTTCATTTCGACTTACGTTTTTTCCCCCTTCTTCGACCATTCAGTAAGCCCAAAGGTACCGCGCTCCACACGCTCAAATCTCTTCTTTGGGTCTTGTCCGAGAGAACCAGCTAAGCTATTCACAGTGGTTATTTTCCCCATTTCCGCCAACTTTAGTACCAGGAACTTGGCGTGAAGGGGCTTGCCAACGGCTCGCAAGATTTTTTCGCTTCCCTCATAAAGAGTAATTGGCTTATCACTCACCGTTGGGCCCGCATAGCCATTTTGGTGTTCCACGACGGGCGTGAGCAAAGTCCCCTGGCCAGACGCGCCGCGCTTAGCATTAATACGAGCCTCAAGCGCCGCTATCAAATTATCCAACGCCCTGCGTTCCTCCCGCAGGTCGGCAAGGACAGCCTCGTATTTATCTAGGTTTTCCGCCATATTGTTGCCTCCGTCGGTTTAATAATCAGTTTCATAATGAACAAGCTTTCAACCGCTAAACGTGTACAGATTATTTCGGCTCTGGTAGAGGGGAATTCGGTTAACGCAACATCGAGGATGGTGGGCGTCAGCAATAATACCGTTCTGAAACTCCTGGCCGATATTGGCAATGCTTGTGCTATCTATCAGTGTGTTTCGAAATCTCACCTGTAAGCAAATTCAGTGTGACGAAATGTGGTCGTTCGTTCATGCGAAAGAACGCCACCTGTTACCCGAACTGCAAGGCGTCTTTGGGTATGGTGACGTTTATACCTGGGTCGCGATTGATGCAGAGACTAAGCTTGTTCCCTGCTGGAATGTTGGCCGACGCGATGCAGAATCCGCGATGGCGTTTATCAAAGACCTGTCAGAGCGCGTCAACAATCGTTTCCAACTCAGCACCGATGGGAACAAGATGTATTTGACCACTGTTGAAGAAACATTTGGATCAGAAATCGACTACGCAATGATCGTTAAGATTTACGGCCATATAGAAGAGGATGCCACTAAGCGCTACTCTCCCGCTGAGTGCATCGGATGCGAAAAAGAAGTGATTGCCGGCAAGCCGGATATGAACCTCGTTTCAACGTCCTATATTGAGCGCCAGAACCTTACCATGAGAATGGGTATGCGGCGATTCACCAGACTCACGAACGGCTTTTACCAGAAGATTGAGAATCATATGCATGCTATCGCTCTTCACTACATGCATTACAACTTCTGCCGGATTCACAAAACCCTCAGATGCACTCCAGCAATGGAAGCAAAAGTTACTAAGAAGCTTTGGACTATTGAAGACATTGTCGCTTTGCTCAAATAGAAGTTTACTCATTACTGGATTAATCCAGCATCCAAAATGCTGTCATCAGGTGGCTGTTGTAAGCCACGTTGGATCATCCACAAGATAAAGATAACACCCCTCTTAACTTGCGAAACGCGTTGCAGGAACTCATCCTTTGTTAGACCATCATCGTAGATGCGTTGACTAACTCCCAAAAGATTAATAGGTTCTGCAAAACCCGAAAATTCCAGCCCCATCTCAAGTAGTCCTAGACGGATTCTCCACCAGAATTCCTGCCGCTTCTCTTGTGACATAGCAGCGATCTGTCTTTTCGTGTCATCATCGACCGTGACGCTTGCCTGGATAATTGTGCGGTCTGTTGGTTGCCTGGGCTGCGCAACAATGATTACATGCCCAATATCACTTGTTGCGGTAATACCCCAAAGAGCCGCCTCAGTTATTGGCAGCTCGCCGATTTTCCAACCTTCCTGCATTAACCACGACTGTATACGTGATCGTTTATTCTGAGAGGGTTGGTTAGCGGTAGAACGAGCGTGCTTTGCCATTATGTCTCTCCAAGAGGCTCGCGGATTGTGAGTACTAGATTCTAGCATCGCACTTCTCCTGCCCAAAAGAGAGTGTTGAACATTGAAAATGCATCACCACCCTGAAAGCGCACCTTGAGGCTGCGGTGTCAGTTCAACTCTAGCTCAAGCTTTTCTGGCAACCTCCTTTTCCTTCTGGACCATAATGTACTGTCCCTAATAAATGCCTGTGTGGAGGCAGACATTATCGTGCGGTAACAACACACTCCAAAGGCGGCATACTCCAATGGCACACGCCAAAGTCAGCAATTGACATGGATGTAGCCCTGATATAGCATCCGCCCCGCCAAGGAAATGTTTTTAATCTAGCACGACTCGAAACGTGCCCTCGCCTCTTTCCTGCTCGCAACAATCTCAAGTACTGTGGCTTAAACGCAGTGCTGCTATTCCCAGGAGCACTCCCATGCTTTCGCCGAACTTACATCGTTCTCCTTGCAAGCTGGTGTTCTATAGTTGCCTCTTGACAGTGTCAATTGTTGTTCCATCTGTTTACTTGTGCCGGCACTCCATTACGGAACTTTCTATCGCCGAGACACCTCGATCACGAATGAAGGTGATCTCTGGTGTCGGGGAGCAGATTACTTATCCCTCTTCTTCAACCTTCACCTCATCAAGCCAGCCGACGAACTTACGAGTGATGAAGCAATACGGCACATTGCCGCTTAGCTTTGTACCTCTTCAGAAGGACGGCCGGGAAACCTTTGTTGCGCATGAGAGTGGCTCTACGCTTCTCGTCTGCTCAACTGAAGCAGTCTTTTCAATGGCCCGAGTGAACGCAGAAAGCCGCAGAACGTCACACGAACGAAGTTCTGGCCCTCGTCAGATGGATGCCCCACTTTACGAGGTTGTGCGAATGAATCTGATATCTGCGAATCAGCAGTCCCGAGTTGTGGAGCGTACAGCGTACGAACTACCAGGCAGAGTTAACTACTTTGTCGGAGACCAACCCAGCAAATGGCAGACTGATGTACGGACTTACAGCCGAGTGCGTTACAGCGAAGTTTACCCCGGAATAGACTTGGTCTACTACGGCAATCGACGACAATTGGAGTATGACTTCATCGTTGCGCCAGGCGCAGATCCCCAATCGATCCGTATGGCTTACAAAGGGATAACTGGGATCTATATCGATAATGACGAAAGTCTCATTCTTCAGACAGCTAGCGGACACATCAAACAGGAAAAGCCTATCGTCTATCAAGTGATAAATCAGGCACGGAAGCAAGTTTCTGGTCGATATACTCTCGACAACGACTATCAGGTAAGTTTTGAGATCGGGAACTACGACTCGAGCAAACCGCTTGTAATCGATCCAATCATCGTGTACTCGACCTATCTTGGCGGCAGCGCTGACGACATCGGCTATGCCGTGGCAATTGACTCAGCCGGGAACGCCTATGTCGCTGGCAGAACCCTCTCAATTAACTTTCCGACAGCTAATCCATTTCGTTCTACGAATAGCGGCCTTCGCGACATCTTCGTCACCAAATTGAATCCAACTGGGACGGCTATTCTCTACTCAACTTACATTGGCGGCGTCGGGGAGGATGTAGCATTTGCGGTAGCTGTCAACTCCAGTGGTGAAGCTTATCTTACGGGCCAAACTAACTCGACCAACTTTCCATTAGTCGGGGCCTTACAGCCATTTTATGGAGGTGGCAACGTGGATGCTTTCCTTGTCAGACTAAGTTCCAGCGGCAACGCACTCATTACTTCTACTTACGCTGGAGGCAGTGGAACAGATGTTGGTACCGGAATAGCGCTAGATAATTCGAGGAACATCTATGGGATCGGCTACACAACTTCACCAGACCTGCAGACTGTTAACTCTATCCAGCCGTTCAACGCGGGGGGTTTCGACGGATACTTACTGAAGCTCTCGCCTTCTGCCAATTCCATCATCTTCTCAACCTATGCGGGCGGCAGCGGGGATGATTTTGGCAACGCCATCGCGGTTGATTCTGTGGGATATGTGTACGTCGTTGGCGATACCGATTCTACTAACTTAACAACCGTAAATGCGCTGCAGCCGTTCAATGCTGGTGGAGTGGACGCTTATCTCGCAAAGTTGACTCCTTCCGGAACTAACGTGGTCTTTTCGACCTATGCGGGTGGAAGTGGCGACGATTTCGGCAGCGGTATTGCGATTGACGGATCCGGCAACATCTACGGAGTTGGATTTACGAATTCGACCAATCTGCAACTGATCGTTAATGCGGTACAACCCATCAAAGCGGCCGGTTACGATGCCTTTGTAGCAAAGTTAAATCCCACTGGTACTACGATTCTGTATTCTACTTTTTTGGGCGGCAATGGTAATGACTTTGGTATTGGCCTCGCTGTTGATGCAGCGGGCAATACCTATATTATCGGAGAGACCACCTCCAGTAACTTTCCGTTGATGAACCCGTTACAGCCATCAAATGCCGGGGCTCGAGACGTCTTCGTCACTAAGTTCAATTCCACGGGCAGCGCAATTCTGTTCTCGAGCTATCTAGGTGGGACTACAGATGATACAGGTTTTTCGGTTGCTGCTGATCCGGCCGGGAATATCTATGTTACTGGAGTAACGGCGTCAACCAATTTCCTCACCACAAATCCAGTTCAGCCGGCGGCGCAGGGCGGCCTCGATGCTTTTATCGGGAAGATATCAACCTTGGCTACTCCGACGCCAACACCTACACCTACTCCAACACCCGGCGCGACGTATTCCATCTCAGGTAGGGTGGCGGATGGCAGCAATAACGCCGTGAGTAGTGTGACGATAACGTTCGAACTGAATTTTCAGGGAACGGTCTCGACAAGAACTACGTTGACCGACTCTGGAGGAAACTATTCATTCAGCGATTCAGCTTGCCAGAACAACGTGAAGGTCACTCCCTCGAAGACTGGCTACTCTTTTAGCCCTCTGAGTATTGCATTCGTCAGCACCGGATGCCTGAGCGGGAGCGATACAGCCAATTTTACGGCGACGCCACCGCCACCCAATACCGTGCAATTCAGCTCGGCGAGTTACGGCGTCGGCGAGAGTGGTGGTGCCTCCGCCACGATCAATGTAGCCCGCAGCGGTAACACTTCGCACACGTTATCAGTAGATTACCAGACAAACGACAACTTCAACTTCGTCGAATGCAATGTGAACAATGGTGTGGCAAACCAGCGCTGTGATTACATCACGACAGCCGGTACTCTCAACTTTGCCGCGAATGAGATTAGCAAGACCTTCACTGTCCCGATCATTGAGGACCTCCAGCTCGAAGGCAATGAGACTCTCAATCTGAGCTTGAGTAACCCGGCTGGCGGAACCCTGGGGAGCCAGAGCACGGCAGTCCTGACTATCAGCGACAACGACACCATAGCGTCAGCGAGCAGACTCTTCGTTGCCCAACTCAATGGTGCGCAAGAGACGCCATCGAACAATTCAACAGCAACAGGAGTCGGGACAGTATTGCTAAGTAGCGACGAAATGAGTGCGCAGGTGAATCTGAGCTTTAACGGACTGTCGAGCACCCAGACCGCCGCGCACATTCATGGTCCAGCTCACGTGGAGTTTCCGGGTGAGATTGTCTTTCCGCTTCCTACCGGTACTGTGAATAACCAGATCATCAATCTAACACCGACTCAGGTTGCGCAACTAAAAGCGGGCCTCTTCTATTTCAACATTCACACAAACAACTTCCCCAACGGGGAGATACGGGGTCAGATTCTGCCCAACCCTCTGGAGAATGCCCGCTTCTTTGTGCGACAGCAGTACTACGATTTTCAAAACCGCGAGCCCGACCAGGGCGGCTTCGATTACTGGACAAACGATCAGATAACCAGTTGTGGCGCTGACTTGGCATGCATCACCGCCAGACGTGTCAGGGTCGCAGACGCTTTCTTCTTCGAGCCAGAGTTTCAGCAGACCGGTTCCTATGTTTTTCGCCTCTATCGAGCAGCGTTCGGAAATATTCAACCACGCGCTAACGCCGAGATATTGCAGTTGCCCAGTTATGAGGCCTTTATCCAGGACCGGGCACACGTGGTTGGAGGTGGAGACGTGGCTCAGAAGCAATTGGCCCTGACCAATACTTTTTCGCAGCGGCCGGAGTTTCTTCAGAAGTATCCGGCAAGTCTCAGTGGGCCGCAGTTTGTGGATGCGCTGCTAGCCACGATCCTGACGGACAGCGGCGCGAATCTTTCATCGCAGCGGGATACGCTGATTGCACATTTCACCGCCGGCAACCGCGCACTTGTATTGTTTCACCTGGCTAACGACTACTGGAACAGCTGCGGACAGGCGTCCGCTCCCTGCGTGCCCTCCAGCTATGGGACCGCCGTGGATAATCGCCCGTTCCTGGATGCCGAATACAACCGCGGCTTCGTCGCGACTTTGTACTTCGGCTTCTTAAGACGTGATGCGGATCTTGGGGGCTATAACTTCTGGCTGGGCCAGGTTAACAGCTTTCCATTGCGGAACCCTGTAGGGCAGCACCGGATGGTCTGCGGAGCTCTTATTACTTCCCAAGAGTATCAGCAGAGGTTCAATGTCTACTTCACCCGCACTGATGCTGAATGTGGTGGGATCCAATGAACAACGTTGAACTGAGTTCGTACCAAAGAGTAGCTGAAAACGTTGGCTGTTCCACTCAAATTGTGTTCACTCAGTGTTGAGGCGGGGGCGCGCTCGGGGTCCATGTCGCGAGAGGCTTGTAACGTCCGCTTGCCCCCTTCCCAACCTCCGAATTCCGTCACTAGAATATGCCCGATCATCATTAGGCAGGATTCTATGAGGGTTGTTGAGCCTTTGGGGCGACAAGTCGCACCGCCTCTGACACGCCACTCTCGTATTTTTTGAAATTCTCATTGAAGCGCCGGGCGAGATCGCGCGCTTGTCGGTCGTAAGCTTCCTTATCGCTCCAGGTGTTGCGCGGTTGCAGGACTTCCTGAGGCACATCCGGACAACTTACCGGCACGTTCAGACCGAAAATGGGATCTGGTCGGGCGTCAACCGTGGCCAGCCTACCATTGAGGATGGCACGAATCATTGCGCGCGTGTAAGCGATCTTCATGCGCTGGCCCACGCCATATGGACCGCCGCTCCAGCCAGTATTGATCAACCAGCAGGCGGCATTATGTTGGGCGATCTTTTCTCCGAGTAGACCTGCGTAGACGCCCGGGTGCAAGACCATGAACGGCGCGCCAAAACAGGTTGAGAATGTAGCTTCCGGTTCCTTAATTCCCTTTTCCGTGCCTGCGACCTTTGCAGTGTAACCGGAAAGGAAGTGATACATCGCCTGTTCCGGAGAAAGACGGGCAACGGGCGGCAACACGCCAAAAGCATCTGCCGTGAGCATTATGATGTTGCGCGGATGACCAGCATACCCCTGAGGGACGATGTTGGGAATGCTGGTCAGCGGATAGGATGCGCGCGTGTTTTCTGTTTTCGTTCCATCATCCAGATCTATCTGACGCGTGTCTGGATCGAAAACGACGTTTTCCAGAATCGTGCCAAACATTTGCGTCGTGCGGTAGATGTCAGGTTCAGCTTCAGCCGACAGCTTAATAACCTTGGCGTAACACCCACCTTCGAAATTAAAGACTCCGTCACTGGACCAACCGTGCTCATCATCGCCAATGAGTTGACGTTCCGGGTCGGCTGAAAGAGTTGTCTTGCCTGTTCCGGACAAGCCAAAGAAGATAGCCACATCGCCGCCTGCACCCACATTTGCAGAGCAATGCATGCTCATGACGCCCTGCTGCGGCAAAAGATAGTTCATGAGCGTAAACACGCTTTTCTTTGTTTCGCCTGCATATGACGTCCCGCCAATGAGCACCAATTTCTTGCTGAAATTGAGCAGAATGAATGTAGGCGAACGGGTGCCATCACGCGCAGGATTGGCCTGAAAGCTGGGGAAATTGATGACTGTGAATTCGGGATGAGGAACCTGTTCGGCAGAGGAGCTGCTAACGAACATAGTGCGCGCGAAAAGCGAATGCCAGGCCAGTTCGGTGATTATGCGCACCGGCAAACGGTACCGTGGGTCGGCGCCCACAAAAGTGTCCTGAACAAAGAGGTCGCGGCCGGCCGCATGAGCCATCATGCGCTCTTTTAATTCGTTAAATTTCTCTTTTGAAAAATCCTTGTTAACGTCACCCCAAAAGACTTTTGCTTCGCTCGACGGCTCACGCACGATTGCCTTGTCTTTTGCCGCCCGCCCGGTATGCTCTCCGGTATCCACAATCAATGATCCCTGATTCGACAATAGCCCTTCATTGCGACAAGTAACTTCTTCATATAATTCGGGGGTCGTCATGTTCCAGTAAACTCGGGCTGCGTCACTTATGCCATAATTGTTCAGTTCATAGTCCGTCTTTTTGCGGCCAAGATGCTGAGTTACTCTTTCAGTTCGTGAAGAAGTCATAGAATCTCCAAAAGGGGAACACAAAAGGAAGTAAGCTAATTTATCGCAGCGGTGTGGAATTATGCAGTTTCATTCTCGGAGAGCCGGCGCGATTGCGCTAGTTCTCGCAAGGCAAAAGCCAGGTCGCGCGATGCGCGTTCAATTCGATCAGCCGCCGCCTCCAGCGTCTGCACCTGATCAGAGGTGCGGACCGCCACAGCGGCCAGGGCGCCTTCGATTTGTTCGATTAGACGGGTTGCCTCAGTTTCAGTCTCCTGTTCGGCGCGAGTCATTTGGGGTATTGAAACATCTTCATTCATGGATAAATCGTCCGTGGAAAGTTGATGGCCTGGGAAACATGGTTCGCAGCTGCGTTACGCAAGGATGAGATCAGAATTGATAGATCGCTGCACACATACTGTCCAATTGATTCTTACATCACTGGAGGCTCTCGAAGCAAGGCTTCAAGGACGTCAGTAGTGTCTTAATTTGCCAGTTATGCCAGGGATGGTTTGCAACCATTAGCTTGTGATAAGCGCATCGATGACCGTCATGAAGTGACTAGACTTCCTGCTGATATTCAGTGTGTTCTTAATGCAACCACAGCAAATTAAGACACTACCAGCACATAGGTGATTACTCATTTATATTCTTCCTCCAGCTCAAATTGGACAAGAAGAATCTACGCCAGGTGACTAATAAACCCGATAGGGAAATCTTCACAAAGAAAGAGTGGAGAATCATTGAGTCACTATCCACACCGGCTCGTGTGCAGCGGTTTCTCAGTTCGATGCCTTACAACTGGGAGCGCAACGGTGGAACACTCAGGTCGTTTCGAGAGGTGATAAAGAGAAATGAAGCACATTGTCTGGAGGCAGCTGTGGCGGCGGCGGTCATCCTTGAGCAGCACGGGTTTCCGCCCTTATTACTTGATCTTGAGTCGAAGGATTTGTTGGACCACGTGGTGTTTATATTTCAGAAGGATGGTCGCTGGGGCTCAATTGGTCGCTCTCGTGACCCCGGTCTTCACGGGCGCCGTCCGCTTTTTCGCAGCTTGCGTGACCTGGCATGGAGCTACTTCGACACTTACGTCGACTTCTCTGGCCGCATAATCGGCTACGGACCGGGCAATCTCTACGATCTGGGTAATTACGATTGGCGGTTTTCAGCCAGAAACATGCATAAGATTGAGGATTATCTCAGAGGATTGCCGCATAAAAGACTACGTTCCTCGGATGAGCGTTACGAGGCATTGCTGGAGCGCTATAAGAGATACAAGAAGCGATACCCCGATAGTCGGCCTGTCTATTACAATAATCGCTGGCAATGGATGCGCTGAGTGGACCAGCTCTTTGAAACTTCGCCAACTCATTAGCGCTTGACGACCCTTAATAATTTGGCAGTCTGACGGAGAAGGATTTTCTCCGCGCAGCCTCGGCGAACTCTGCGGCTCAGCGTTGAATCCATGACAGAAAAACATCACCGCGGAGGCGCAGAGAACGCAAAAACACGCAGAGAAGTCAGATACTGGCTACTTTTACGGGCAAGCGAGCGTTCACTCGGGCCGCAAGCAGCATGTGCCAGACAACTGCAAGAATTATAATCAAGCCACCTAGCACGGCCCAACTTGACGGTCTTTCACCGAGAAAAAGAAAGACCCAGATCGGATTGAGCATCGGTTCAACAAAGCCGACAATGCCGGCGTCAAGCGAGCGGATTCCGCGAGCCATTCCCAGCGTAAAAAAGGTATAGGCCACGCCAATCTGAATCACCCCCAGATAAAGCACGGTCAATGCGTCAGGCCTCGTGAGACCCGGCAAGGCAGCTAGCCCAGCAGGAGCGGCTATCAGAACAACCAGCAGGTTGCCGTAGATGACCGAAGAGGCCCGGTTGACCTCGCGCGAGCGAGTGTGTCGCAACAAGAGAAAATAGAAGGCAAAGCAAAGTCCTGACGCAAGCGCGAGCAGGTTGCCATAGTAATCCTGCGGTCTCAGCTTGCCTACGAAGAAGAGTGACATACCCACGACGCAAGCTACTACGGTAATCAGGTCGCGTTGCCTGAATCTTTCCTTATACAAGAGGGGCTCCAAGACCAGGACGTAAACGGGAGCAGTGTATTGCAGGAAGATCGCGTTCGCTGCTGTTGTCGATTTGGTGGCTAGAACAAAGAATAGCAGTAGCAGAGCATAAAGCAGCGAAGCCAGGGCGGTGATTCTGTTTAGTCCGAAACCTTCACGGCGGGTAAAGAGTGCTACCGTGATGGCCGCAAACAATGAGCGGCCGAAAGAAAGCTCGAGACCGGTGAGCCTGGTCCATTTAATGAACAGCCCTCCAGTGCTCCAGATAATGGCCGCTGCCAGGACCAGCAACAGAGGGGAATAAGATGCTTGCCGGTTTTCCGGAAGACCTCTTGCTGACAAACTGGATCCTTTCTTTTCAAGCGCTTACTCATTGCCTTCCTGTTCGCGCAGATACTTTCCATAAACGCCATTCCACGGCGGAATGACGATTGAGACCGCGCCTGAGGTTTGCGCTTGACAGGCAAGACGAATCAGAGGCTTTGGTTCGGCCGTGTCGATGTAGCCGAATCTCTTGATCTGCTTTCCTTCCCGAGCGGCCACATCGGAAAGCTTTTCCGCGCCACCCAGAATGCCTACCCAACATGTGCCGCACGATGCTGAGCGGCATTCCACCGGAATTGGACCTTCAACCCGGCGCGGATCAATCTCGCGCCAGTTTCGTGAACGATCGCTGGCAGCGCCCCAGGCCAGGTCTTGCATATCATTCATCTTGTACGTGGCCCATTGGTCATTTTCGTCGTAAGTGACAGTCCATTTCTTGTCCACAGTCTTGAGAAAACCCAGCAGGCCCTGACGATCGTTTTTTGCCCGCTCACGCAGGATCTGCTCGGGCGACTTCTTTGCGACGTCTGGGGGTATCAACATGTGGCCGGGTGCGGCTTTGAATGCTTCGACGCCCGCTTGTTGAACGGTCATAAAGGCCGCCGCTGTAATCGCCACCAGAAGGGACTGGCTAACCTGCAGACCGGCGCCGACGCTGGCTGCCACGCCCAGTATCTGATCGGACAACAGCACCGTTTCGGAACCAAAGGAATCAGCGTGAGTTTCAACAGCCTTCTTCACCTCGGGCCAGTAGCGATGGCCATAAAGAAACGTGTGTGAAGAATCTACCTGATCCTTCAAATGATAGTTTCCCTGCAGCAACAACTCACGCGCGAGCTTTTCCGGGTTCTTTGAACGTTGGAGCGCCTGAAAAAGGGAGAGCGGACAAAATGCGCACCAAATTTGTAAGGCCGCCCTGTCCACCTCATGGACAGACCGCAAAAGCGCAGTGATAACTGCCGACCACGCTTCCTGATCGTTAGTCTCAAGAAAGCGTTCAAATAGACTCTTAGTGCTAATCTTTCTCGCAGACGTACTCATCGTGGATAGCTCTAAAGATTTGGGTCTTGTAGGGGCGCGACTCCGTGCGCGCCCCATGGATACCAGAGGGTCCGGCCATTTGGGGGGCGCAACCCATAGATACATAGGGGCCGTAGGGGCGCCCACGGAGTCGCGCCCCTACAACGGCTCCTGGCTAAAAGTTGTTACTGTATCAGCAAATAGAGGCGGTGCTCAAACGCGGAAATGAAGGGTCGAAAAAATGGCAAGTAGGAATTGTCGAATGACAAATGTCAAATAAAGCCTTGTTAGTCTGCTCGGTGATCCTCACCATCGTAGCGAAGCATAGTGGTTTCATCATCGACTACGGTTTCCAGATGCACGGGGCGGCCCCAAAGAGTATGCACATGTTCCAAGGCTTTGCGCGCGTAACGCATGTCCAGTTCGGCGCCTTCATAACAGTGCTTGAGATAGAGTTCGCGGTTGCCGTTATAATCACCATCCTCAACTTGCAGGTAAGGAAAACCAAAATTGGTCATGTTAGCAACGAGGGTATCGCGAACACGTTCCCAACGTTTTTCGGTAATGGTCCAGTCTTCTTCATCGACTAACTCATACACGAATAGATCGAGGTCGTGGCAGAGCTCTTCGGTAAGATAGTTGCGCAGGAAAGAGACATCGTTCTCAAGTTCACGGACTTCAAAGATCTTCTCCCGACCCTCACCGCCTCGACGTCCGAGCTTCTCTCGCTCGTCGGTCGAGGGGTTGTCCCAGCGTCGCTCGATATCTTCATAGATCTTGTAACCCAGGTAGTAAGGGTTGAGATGTCCTTTCTGAGGCGACACAACGCCCGAGTGGAGCTCAGCAAATTCAATGTGCTCCTGGTCATCGAGATCCAGCTCGCGCATGATTCGGGCATGCCAGTAACTAGCCCAACCCTCATTCATGATCTTCGTTTGCATCTGCGGCACAAAATATTCCATCTCCTCATGCACCATGGCGATCAGGTCGCGCTGCCAGGAGGCGAGGGTGGGAGAATGTCGCATGATGTAGGAAACGATGTCCTTTGCCGGCAATCGCTCCATCTTCTTCTTGCGCGCATCCGGGTCGTCGGGTTGCTCAGACTCTCGTTGCGGCCCAGTAACACTCTCGTTACGTTCAAGCCTCCATAAATCGTCGTAACGACCCTCTTTCTGACCGTAATCGGCTCGACGTTTTTCTTCCTCAGGTGATATCTCGCGTTTGATAAAAAAGTTCGGATCGATGTGCTCTTCGATAGCCAACACGGCGTCAAGAAATCTCTCTACAGTCTTGCGTCCGTATTTGAACTCATAATCCATGATGCGCCGCGAGTGAGAAGAAACACTTTCCACCATGCGCCGGTTGGTCTTAGAAAAGTAGGCATTGTTTTTAAAGAAATCCACGTGTCCAAGCACGTGCGCAATGACCAGCTTGTTTTGTACGGGGCTGTTGGTTTCAAGAAGAAACCCATATGCGGGGTTCGTGTTGATAACGACTTCATAGATCTTAGAAAGACCGAAATCGTACATCGTCTTCATGCGATGGTAGGCCTTGCCGAAGGTCCAATGCGAGTATCGCCCCGGCAGCGCATAGGAGCCGACCTCATACATCACGGAGGCAGGCACAATCTCGAAATTGGTCGGGAAAGGATCCAGTCCAAATTTCCGGGCCACGTCCCAGATCTGTTCTACCGACTGTTCCAGAGCTCTTATTTCTCGATCTTCCATTGAAACCTTTTGGCGTTTAAGAATTCACAACCTGAACCACGTTCTGCCTGATGCACGTTGCTCACGCGGGCGTTTCTATCCCCTGGCTACCGAAGAACTGTTTGAGTGCCGGGTAAACATCCTCTTTATCGTCAATGCGCACCCCGACAAAGCGATCCTTTTTCTTCAGTCGATCGTTGAAGATAGAGAGTAGCGCACCCGAAGATCGGCGATAATTCGATGAGCCCTCCTCACCAATTTCGCCGTAGCCGAACAAGTTGCAGGTGTCGATCAACTCGTCTGCCAGACGCACGGCTTCCTCATTGTCAGAGTAGTAGTTGTCACCGTCTGAAAAGTGGAATGGATAGATGTTCCAATCTGCGGGACGGTAACGCTGCTGGATTATTTCCAGGGCCAGTTGATAGGCAGAAGAAACGACAGTGCCGCCCGATTCTCCCTGCGTGAAAAACTGCTCCTCCGTCACCTCTTTCGCTTCTGTGTGATGAGAGATGAAGACGATATCGACATTGTCGTACTTGGTCCGCAGGAAACGCACCATCCAGAAATAGAACGACCGGGCTACATACTTTTTAAACTCACCCATCGATCCTGACACGTCGATCATCGCGATTACGACGGCATTCGATTCGTAGCGCATGACCTCTTCCCAGGTCTTGAACCTGAGATCTTCCTTCTTGATATTTCCAAATTTCGCCCCCAGGCCTTCGCGCGCATTCCGCCGGATGTTCTCCAAGATCATGCGCCGTTTGTCGAGGTTGGCGATGACGCCCGTACGCCGTATTTCGTTGAACTGAGTCTTGCGAGATTGCACAGCCTTCTTCGCCTTCTCTTCGAGGAAAGGGAGGTTGAGGTCCTCGAAAATCAGCGCCGCGATCTCGTCGATATTCACCTCGGCCTCATAGTATTCGGCGCCTCCTTCCGCTCCGGCCTGACCGCCTCCGGTGCCCTGGCCGGGCTGGTTCTCCCGCCCAATCACGTCGCCGACGCGCGTCTTACCGTCTCCCTGGCCCACGTGCTTCTTCTTGCGGTAGTCGAAGCGAAACTTGTACTCATCAAGGGCACGAATAGGCACTTTTACAGTGCGCTTGCCATCTGAAAGAATGATTGCTTCATTTGAAACAATCGATCCGAGGTTCTTGCGGATCGCCTCCTTCACGCGATCCTTATGTCGCTCCTGATCGATGATTCCCTTGCGTTGTAGTGACCAGTCGTTACGTTGGATAGACATGGCGAAAACAGTTATTCCTAATCAACTCAAAAAAGTTCTAAGCCGTTGCGATGACTCGGTCTTCATCGACTACAGCCGCCGTTCTCGAGAAACTGCTTACCAGCGCTACAAACTCTCGCGGAAACTCTTCCTGTGGAAGGTGGCCACAGTCCGGAAAAGTAACCAGTTGCGACCCGCCAATTGACGCTTGCAGCCGCTCACCGGAACTTACCGGCACATCCAGATCATCCTGTCCCCACAGTATCAGTGTGGGTTGACTGATTTGCGTGGCCTCGCGCTGAATGCGATCGGCATCCCAATGACGCACCGTGCGAACGAGTGCGCGATGGGTGCCTCTCGTCCGCAAAGGGAGATGTCGTGCGTCCAGCCGCCGTTCATCCAGCCGCCAAGAATGCCGATCAAAAACTCGTTTCATTCGGCGTCTAAGCAAGCGACGCGAGCCGACCAGTAAAGGCGAGAGCAGATCTCCCAGGATAGGTGAGGCAAATAGACGCATGAGCAAGTAACGAGTTGGGGCATTGTCGGAGACTGTGCCAACGAGAACCAGTTTTTCCACTAGCTCAGGGTAATCCAGGGCAACAGTGGCCGCGACCGCGCCGCCGTAGGAGCTGCCCACCAGAGTCGCACGGTCTTCACCAATCCGCTCCATGAAGCCGGCAATCATGCGCGCCTGGGCGCGAATGGTGTAGTCAAAATTGCGAGGCTTGGCTGAATAACCATATCCCAGCAGATCCGGGGCAACCACATGAAACCCTTCTTCGGCCAATTCCAGAAAGACTTTGCTCCACACCAGCGTTGAAGAACAGAAGCCGTGAATGAGAAGGATTGTGGGAGAATCCTTGTTGCCGGCTTCCTGATAGTGGACGCGCAGGCGATCGACTTCGCAAAAGCGCGAATGATCGGCATGGAAGACCTTCTCGCGGTTTTTCTGCCAATCAACATCGGCAGGTCGCAACAGCAATTTCGCGGCTACTGCCGCGCCGGCCGCTCCTGCTATCCAGTAACGTTTCTTCATTGTCTATCAATCATTACGCCCGCGCCTCTGGTGAGAGCGCGGGCGTTGTCCCCAATACGGGGTAAGTCTTCATTCGCACTTTCGAGGCGCGCTGCCGCCACGTGAACTGGTTTCAGCTCAGCGGGAAAGCAACGTGCCGACATAGGTCAGCAGCTCATTGGCGCAGGTGGGACAATAGCCATGATCTTTCACCAACCGATCAACTACCTCATTGATTCTGCGCAACTGATCGGGATCCGGTGTCTTTGCCGAGGTCGTAATCTTCACCACATCCTTAAGGTCTGCGAAGATCTTTTTCTCTATTGCCTCTTTCAATCGCTCGTGTGAGTTGTACTCAAACGATCTGCCCTTGCGGGCATAGGAGGAGATCCGGATGAGTATCTCCTGGCGGAATGTGTTCTTCGCGTTCTCCGATATTCCAATCTGTTCTTCAATGGATCGCATCAATTGTTCGTCGGGATCCATCTCCTCTTCAGTAATCGGGTCCTTGATGCGTTCCTTGTTGCAATAAGCCTCAACGTTATCGAGATAATTATTGCACATGGTACGGGCCATCTCTTCAAATGAGTAAACAAAGGCACGTTGAACCTCTATCTTTGCCAGCTCGTCATATTCTTTACGGGACAGGGAGATGAGGTTGAGGTAACGCTCACGCTGATCCGCGCTAATTCCGGTGTGCTGCTCAAACCCGTCCTTGATGGCCCGCAAGGCGTCAATCGGATTGATGCAGGTGACACCGTCACGCACCAGCGCACCGGAGAGTCGATTGATAATGTAGCGCGGGCTGATGCCGTCCATTCCCTCCCGCACCGTTTCTTCTTTCAGTTCGCGCACATCCTTCGACTTATAGCCTTCCACGTCTTCGCCATCGTAAAGCTTCATCTTCTTCACAATGTCGACGTTTTGTCGCTTGGGCTCTTCCAGTCGGGTCATGACGGCAAACATAGCAGCTACTTTGAGAGTGTTAGGGGCCAGGTGAACATTGCGCAGCACTTCCGATTGTCGCAGCAACTTGTCGTAGATTCGTTCTTCCTGCGAAACGCGCAGGTTGTAGGAGACGCGAACAAGAATGATGCGATCCTGCAAGGCTTCTGATTTACGATTTCCGGCAAACGCTATGTACTCAGCCTCATTGGAGTGAGAAAGGATGACCTCGTCGGCGTAGATCATGGCGAAGCGTCCCGTCTTGATACTTTGTTCCTGGGAGAGCGTCAGCAGGCTGTAGAGAAACTTCTCGTCAACCTTCAACATCTCGACAAATTCCATCAAGCCGCGATTGGCAATGTTTAATTCCCCGTCAAAACGATAGGCCCGAGGATCGGATTCGACGCCAACTTCGCCGACGGTAGCCAGATCAATGGATCCGGTGAGCTCGGTAATATCCTGCGACTTAGGATCGCTTGGCGAGAAAGTGCCAATGCCGACGCGATCCTTTTCTGAGAAGATGACGCGATGCACGCGTACGTCTTCGTGCCGGCCACCGTAAGTGTGCTCAAGCGCATAACGGCACTGTGGGCAAAGGTCGCCTTCTATGTAGATGCCGTAATGCTTTTCTATTTCTGACCGCAACTGATGAGGCACGAGATGCAAAGGCTCTTCATGCATAGGACAATCTTTAATCGCATAAACTGCGCCCGCCTCGTTGTTGGTCCATTCTTCGAGTCCGCGTTTTAGCATGTTGACGATCGTAGATTTGCCTCCGCCTACAGGTCCCATGAGGAGCAGGATGCGTTTGCGGACCTCGAGTCTCTGCGCGGCGGATTTAAAATATTCGACCAGCTTGGCGATGGGCTCTTCGATGCCAAACAATTCGGAAGAGAAAAAGTTGTAGGAGGCTACTTCGCGTTGAGTACCCTCGTTCAGTCGCACGATTCCGGCGGCATGAACCATATCGTTCACGCGGGCGTGCGATAGCTGGGCAATGCGCGGATTTTGTGCGACCAATTCGAAATAATCGCGGAACGTCCCATCCCACCGCAAGGCTTCGTGCTGCCGGCGCAAATCTTCCAGCCGCTCACTAATATTAAACTTGTTGTTGCCATCCTGCTCTTGCATAGCCTTCAAAACCTCTTCGGCTGTCGCGCGTTGATTGGTTTGTCGTGGATGAAGCACGCTTTCGGAGCAACCAGCGCCAGGGCTGGCTGAAAAGTCTTTGCCTCAATTTCTGCTGCGCCACGCGCGCGTAAGCCTGGCGCCGCTTCTTCGAGGTACCGATTCTCAATGATCTTTAGACGTAGGGAGCCACGGGAGGGAGCACAGGGAAGCCAGCAGTGGCGTGCTTCCTAATGCTGGCGATAAGTATAACACAGCACGCAAGGTCGGAAGTCAACGTCTATTTTCCCCCGCGGCCAAGACGACACGTGGACGAAGCAGTCGTCTTTGGTAATCATAAACGCCGATTGCGACCAGATTTCCTCTCTCATCGCTGATTTTCACCTCTTCCCCCTCAGCCCAGGCCGGGGACGACTCATTAGCCACCGAAATTGGCACACCGCATTGGGCCTGCTGGGCCTGGGCAGGAGTTAGCTGCAGAGAAGGCAAACTCGTAAGGGCAGCCTCTGGAGGTAAAAGAACGCTCCCTAGCTGTGCTTCTTCGACGATTTGTTGCAACTGCGCGAGTGTTTTGGCAGCTTCTATAGGAAAATCACCTACCCGAAGGCGCCGCAATTCCGCCAAGTGGCCCCCGCATCCGAGGAGTTTTCCAAGGTCCGAGGCCAGCACTCGAATATAGGTCCCAGCTGAGCAGCATACTCGCACGGCCATGTCAAAGGTTCCATCAGGATTCTCTTTAACTACTGGCTCAAGTGGAATTAGCTCCAACGAGTAAATATGAACTCGGATCGGGTCCAACTTGAGTTTTTCGCCACGACGTGCCAGTTCATAAAGCCTTCGTCCTCCGCGTTTCTTCGCCGAATACATGGGCGGTTGTTGATCGATCGCGCCACGCAACCTGGTCAAGGCAGCTTCGATCTTGTCCACGGTGAGCAGTTGTCGAAGCTTCGCCGAGGGGTGTGTCGTTTTTTCGGGGACTGGTCTTCCAGTGAGATCTCCTGTGTCGGTTTCGTATCCCAACCTAATCACTGCCTGATATTCTTTCGTGGCGCCACTGAGAAACCGGGCCAACCGGGTCGCCCGCCCCACCACGAGCACCATCACTCCTGTGGCGAATGGGTCCAACGTCCCTGTATGGCCAATCCGCCGTTCGTGCAGGATACGTCGGGCCTGGGCCACAACATCGTGGGAGGTCAGCCCCTCGGGTTTATCGATTACGAGAATTCCATCCATTCTCACATTTTAAGTTTGGGTCGAGGTTTTGGCGATCCTTTGACGTCAGGCAATGAAGGTGTACTCGTGAGAACACCCGCCGGTTTTAGCAACCTGCGGGTGTTAAAGTTTCTACGAAGGATGGTTGGCGGACAACTTCTCTTCACTGAATACTCAGAAGGAACACGTCCCAGGCCCAGCGTCCAGGTCGGGAGGCCGGGTCATCAATGACTTTAGTACCATAACGAGGCTGTCGAGCATCATTAACCTTCGCGCGATAGCAAAACTCATTGCCGTTTTGGTCCGTGCGTTTCGACTCCTTAAAGCCTGTCGATAGCGAACCAATATTCAGGTAAGACAACGTATGCAGTTCGTCCGCTTCAGAGATCCCGTTATGATTCCGGTCCTGCCAGAGTCTCAAGTTGCCAAAGACTGCATCCTGGCTATCGATCCTGCCGTCCTGGTTACCTCCATTTGCCGGCTTGTCAAATTCTGCCAGGGCCAAAAAACCATTCTTGTCAGCAGCAGGTGGTTGGGGCGAGAAGTTGCCGAACAATTCCTGGCCATTGTCTATGGTGCCATTGCCATTGCGGTCTAAAGCCAGCCAGGCATCATCGGAGTCTACGCTGGTCCAGGAAAGCTGATCGCGCGTACCGTTGCTATTGAGATCGAAAGCAACGCCATCCACAGCACTCGTCAGGGAGAATCCATTACCATCAACATCGATCACCACTGGCGAGCCCCCGCAGGAATCGCAGCCTGAACACGTGCAGCTTATATAATCGTAGTCTCCGCCGAATCGGTTACAGCGACTGGCCAGCTCTGTGCTGCAGGTGCCACTTGAGGAACTACAGCAAAGCCCGAAACTATTTAGGGTAGTACCTGCCGGACAAGTCCCACCGAATCCCGGCGTGGTGCACGAGGTACTAGTCGATGCGGGAAGGTTGCACGTATGTTTATGCACCAGCACGCCATTCCAAACGTTACCGCCGGTCATTTGCATACTCAGGCCCGCACCCTGGATCGTGGCCGTGAATGGGCAATCATAACTAAAGCAATCTTTGGTAGCGATGCCGTGACCAGTGTCACAAGTTATAGGCGTACCGCGCGGACCAGTCGCCGTCTCTATCTTGTAATCCGTTCTGTTGGCATGCACATAATAGAAATTCGTCGTCGTACCGGTCTCAAAGATGTAGACTCCGACGATATTAACCCGACAGAGCTGATCATTGGTCGAGGATTCCGAACAGGACCCGGAGAAACTTATGGTCTGCCCATGTTTTCCTGTTTTATGATTAGTCGCATTCTCAATTGTGCTGGTAACTACGCCACTTGTACCGCTCGTGGTCGAATAACTCTGTGAAAAATCTGCATTGTTACCCGATACCTGCGCCAGTCTAATCACCTGAGAAGAGTCGGGATTCGAGAGCGGAGTCGAGGCTATGACAGACTTGGAGCTAGAGACACCCCTCGATAAAGACCCAGGCTGCCTGATCGCGTCGGAATTCTTCTGGCCAACCGGCGGACGCTTCTCGTTCCACACGTCGGTCAACCTACTGCCGGCTCCCACGGAATCCCAGAACGAAGGTTTAAGATCAGTTACGGAACCATAAGGGTTATGGAAGAGAGCTAAGGCGCGATACGCTCGAGACTTGCCTTGAAAGGAGACGGTAACGTCGTAGACCGCATATTCACCGACGTCATGATAGACCTCGGCGTCGAATCCCAGCAGGTCTCCCACAGTCCATAACCGGTCATATCCGGAACCATATTCGCCAATGGACCAATCTGCCCCAAACGCCACATGCTCCTCCTCTTTGTTGTTTTGTGTGATGATTCTCGCAACAGCAATGATCTCTCCGGAGGGATAAGTTATGAACTGGCTGGCTATGGCCGGCAGAATTTCTTCAATCGGGCCGATGTGAAAGTTACTTAAGTGGAATCTTAAGACTCGCTGTTCCTCTGAAAATTCACTGACAGCAGCAGGCCTAACAAGAAGCGAAGCTTTATTGAGCATCATAAGTTTTTCATATGCCGATCTTACAACCCTTTCTTCCGCAGTCATGACTCTGGCAACTCCAGAGGCCGGCTTCCGCGAAGAAGAGCTCTCGCGTAAGGGCCTTTGGCCGTAAGCAATTTCGATGAAATTTAGGCCAATCAGGCAGGCGAGGATCACACGATATAGGGAGCCGTAGCTTTTCATTCTTCTAATCCTTTCACTCAGGTGAGTTGAGTTCACTTTGATGGAGTGCCTTGCGATTGCAATTCCCGCTCTACGATCGCGTTTAAGTTGGCGAAATTCATCACCCCCTGAATAAGCCTGCCATTGACCACCAAGCTGGGTGTGGCGGTTATTCCGAGATTTCTGGCATCTCTTAGATCCTTTTCAACTCCCGCGCGAGACGCGTCTGACGACAAACAGGCGTCAAACAGTCGCAGATCAAGCTGAAGAACCGTTGCGATATTTTTTAAGACTTCGTCGTTCAACACTTCTGAAGTAAACAGCGCATCATGGTATTGCCAAAACTTTCCTTGCGCGCCCGCGCAGAAAGCCGCACGAGCCGAGGAAAAGGCTTGGGGATGCATAGGCAGTGGCAAATGTTTAAACTGCAACCTAACCTCCTTAGGAAATCGTTGCAGGACTCCGCTTATCGCGCTCTGAGCCTCTTTACAGAACGGACACTGAAAGTCAGAAAACTCAGTGATCGTTACCTTTGCCTCGTCCAGCCCTCTGGTAGGTGCCCCATCACCAACATTCAGAGTTGGCAGTCGCGGCTCCTCGAGAAACACGTCGATTTTCGCTGTTACTTTCAATTTTGCCAGGGCCTTGCGATAAAGTTGCATGCGCGCCTGTGCCTCGAGATCGAGTCGTAGTTTTTCCCTGGCCTCATCCGGACTCATGGCGGCGAAGACGAGCGCATTCTCCTGGTAGACCTCTTCGACCTCCTTCTCTGAAACAGAAACCGGGCCCGTGCTTAACCGCTTTCTTAGTTCTTCAACGGAGATACCGAGCCGGCTGGCTTCCGCTTCCAGAAGCGTCCTGGTAATGAGGTTTTCCAGCGCTGCCTGGCGCAGCGCATACAGCCGCTGCTCCAACGGCAGCAATTGTGAGGCGATCGCCTGGTCCACTTCGCCTTGCGAGATTCTTTTGTCATTGACCACTGCCAGAGTCGTCTCGTTGTGCTGTGCGTGGGCAGGGTGGCCCAGGGCGAAAACAAAAAGAAGAATGAGCAGGAGCCAGACGGTGGCGCTGATAGCTAATAATAAGCTTGGCCGTGTCTGAACCTGATTTACCGTCCTACACGCAACCCTGCAACGGACCTGGGTTGCGTGGTCCAAATAGCGCCGAGGGGAGCTGGTGCTGCATGAGGATCGTGACAGCTCTTTTGGTGAGAGTGAGCTATACATCGGTGGCCTACCTACGTGAATCTTGATAGATCGAACCTGACAATGCGAGGAGTGTCAGTTGTTGTGTTCGCGTGAGAGATTATGTCAGCATGATGATTCAGTCAATAGCATAATCTTTAACAAAGTGGCTATTTATTGGCTCTGCTGGCGAATCGGCCGTTTGGTGATTAATGACACGGTTGGTTTCCAAAGATGCCGATACCGGCCGGGAGCAACTCCGTAAGTCTTCTTAAACTCACGTGAGAAATAGGTGTCGTTACTGAATCCTACCTCGTTGGAGATCTGCTTGACGCTTAGAAACGTGGTCTCGAGAAGCGCCTGGGCCTTTTGCATTCTGAGACGTTTCAGATATTGCGTCGGCGTCAAGCCGGTTTCAGATTTGAAGAGATGCCGCAAGTGTGACGCCGAAACATTCACCATTCTTGCGAGCTCGGAAATCTTCAGCTCCCGGGTAAATTGTTCTTCAATTCGTGAGGTGATGATTTGAATTCTGTGATCCATTTGTCAGACTCCTTGAGGATGAAGTCAGCGCGATAAAAATCATTTCCTGAGAAGTGTGAGGCCTGAACTCCCGAAGGCGCGTAGTTAGAAGCACTCAACGCCCGTCGTGGCGCCCTCCTTATACGGAGAGTTCCCAGCGAAGTCAACATTTCAAGCCTTGGGCCCGAGAATTTGCCGCCCTTATCCTGCATGTTACACTTTCATCTGTTGAAAAGAGCTGGCCGACCATCGAGAGATACCATGACCGGAAACGAAATCCGCGAAACCTTTCTGCAGTACTTCGAGCGGCACGGTCACACCCGCGTGCGCTCGTCGCCCCTGTTACCGGCCAACGATCCCACTCTGCTCTTCACCAATGCCGGCATGAACCAGTTCAAAGATGTCTTTCTGGGTTTGGAAAAGCGCGACTACGTCCGCGCCTGTTCCGCACAGAAATGTGTGCGCGCCGGCGGCAAGCACAACGATCTGGAGGAAGTTGGAAAAACGGACCGCCATCACACGTTTTTCGAGATGCTCGGGAACTTCTCCTTCGGTGATTACTTTAAGAAAGAAGCAATCAGGTTTGCCTGGGAGTTTGTCACGGACGTTCTGGGAATGCCGGCGCGCCACTTGCGCGTCTCCGTGTTTCGCGAAGACGCGGAGGCCCGGGCCCTTTGGCAGGAAGTTGCCGGACTGCCTGACTCGAGGATCTATGGCCTTGATGAGAAAGACAACTTCTGGCAGATGGCTGATACTGGACCATGTGGTCCATGCTCTGAGATCTACATTGATCTGGCACACGTCACGCGAGACTATCGTTTCCCTCAGGACGCAACGGGTGAATGGGCCGACCTGGAACGCGAAGAATTCTCGCGTGAGGCTTTCATCCAGGGTTCTGACGCCGGACGTTTCTTGGAATTCTGGAATCTAGTCTTCATGCAGTATGACCGTGGCGCTGATGGTACTCTCACGCCTTTGCCCAAGCCTTCAGTTGACACGGGGGCTGGACTTGAGCGGATCGCGGCAATTATGCAGGGCGTGACCTCCAATTATGATACAGACTTGATTCGACCGATCATCTCGTACGTGGCAGAGTTGGCCGGCAAGGAGTACAAGGCCAATACCAATCAAGGTTTTGCGATGCGCGTTATTGCGGATCACGCACGCACCACCGCATTCTCCATTGCCGATAGCATTTTGCCGGGCAACGAAGGCCGCAACTACGTGCTGCGCAAGATCATGCGTAGGGCGATCTATCACGGTCGCCACGCACTTGGCCTTACAGATCTCTTCTTTTACAGAGTTACCGGCTTTGTCGTGGATCTCATGCACGAAGCCTATCCGGAGCTCGAAGCCTCCCGGGATTTCATCGAACGAATGGTGAGATTGGAGGAAAGTCGCTTCAGCGCAACTCTGACGGTGGGTCTGCAGAAGCTCGACGATCTCTTCAGCAGAACGGCGCCGGGCGCTCGGCCGGAATATTCAGAGCTGGCTCGTCTCTACGACACTTTTGGTACTCCTCGAGACCTGATCGGCGTGGGCCTCAAGGAGCGGGGGATCTCTATCGAAGAGGGCGAGTTTAATGAGAGATTTGAAGTCGCGCTCCGCGAACTTCAGAAGACTGCGGGGCGTGAGCAAGTAAGCTCGCAGGCTAAGATCAAGCCGATCTATACCTCAGTGGCCCATAAAACCGGCAAGACGGAGTTCACGGGTTATAGCGGCACTCGCCTCGAAGATGCGAGAGTGCAGGCTCTGATAAAGGATGAGCTTGAAGTATCAGAGCTGAAAGAGGGCGCTACAGGCGAAGTCGTTCTCGACCGCACGCCTTTTTATGCGGAATCGGGCGGGCAGGTGGGAGACACGGGGACATTGGCAACCGGCAGCGCCCATGTTTCGGTATCGGACGCGCAGGCGCCGCTGAGCGGACTAGTCGTACATCACGTGCGTGTGGACCACGGCACGATGCGCACTGGGGATGTGATTGTAGCGCAGGTAGATGGCGAAAAGCGTGACGCCACCCGGCGAAACCACACGGCGACCCATCTCTTGCATGCCGCACTGCGTGAAGTGGTTGGCGGGCACGTGAAACAGGCCGGGTCAGTCGTCGCCCCTAACTATCTTCGTTTCGATTTCACCCATTTTCAGCCATTGAGTGAAGAGGAGCAAGATGAGATTGAGCGTCTGGTCAATAACCAGATCCTGAGGAATGTTGAGGTGCGCACGGAGATCATGCCGGTGGAGGCAGCAATTCGGTCGGGCGCCATGGCTTTGTTTGGCGAGAAGTATAGCGGCCTGATGAGAGTGCTCACGGTGCCCGGTTTCTCTATGGAACTCTGCGGCGGCACACACGTGCGGGCCACGGGCGACATCGGCCTGTTTAAAATTCTCAGTGATGAATCGATTGCTTCAGGTGTGCGTCGTATTCGGGCGGTCACTGGCGTTGACGCCTTCGAACGATTTCGTGAAGCTGAGGCGCTTATTGACCATGTTACCGGTGAATTGCGGATTTCACGAGCGGAGCTGCCGGCCTACATTACTAGACTACAAGAAGATCTGAAGAAGGCCCGGCGCGAGACTGATGAGCTACGCATGCGGATCGCGTCTGGCGCTGTGGGCGCCTCAACAAACGGAGACGAAACACGCGAGATCAGTGGCATACGAGTGGTGGCGCGCGAAGCGAGTGAACTCGACACTGCCGCTATGCGCCAACTTTCCGACACGCTGTTGGCGCGTATCAAGTCGGGAGTTGTCATACTTGGGCGCAGCGCCGAAGGCAAAGCGTCTTTGATAGTGCGCACTTCACCCGATCTTGCGAGCCGCGTTCCCGCTGGCCAGGTGATCAAAGAATTGGCCCCGATCGTCGGTGGGCGCGGCGGCGGCAAGCCAGATATGGCAGAAGGCGGAGGCAACAAGGCCGATAAGCTCGCTGAGGCCCTGGAAGCCAGTTACCAGATCGTAGAACGTCTGCTTGGGTAATCTGAACTGAACCAACCTAGTAGATGCTCGCTACTCATCGGAACCGTGCATTAAGAAAGGGGCAGCCACTGAGTGCCGCCCCCTACAAAGTTACATCGTCTTCTGTCTATCGGTTAAGGTGATGCCCATCTTTTCAAGGGTAAGCCGGTTCAGCGTCCCGGTAACCTTGAGATTTTCCGCGGATTGATATTTCTTCAACCCACCCCGCGTTGCGGTGTCGAGTTTCCCGCTCTGTTCTCCGGTTAAAAACCCACGACCTTTCAGAATTTCCTGCGCCTGGATTATCTGCTCCCTGGTTGCCCGAAAAACTGGACCGCGCTTTCTCGTGGTTGTTTTCCCGGCAGACTTTGTAGCGCTGGAGGAACTGGCGGTTTGAGCTGTTACTCCGGTGGTAAGGAGAAGCATTAGTGATAGTGAGAGTGTGAGTGTAAGGATTGTTTTCATGGTTTTCCTCGTTTGTGAGAGGCGCGCATTTTGGATGCGCGCACGAAGTTAAGTGAGATTGAGGTTTCGAAAAGCGCCGCTATCATACTACCGGTGTCAAGAGGCACGCACATCTCGACTGACCATTGGGGAAGTTGGAGGTGGGCAAGTTAGAATTGTTCGCGCTACCTCTTGAGTTGTCGTTGTTGGAATGCATGCGATAACTCCCGAACACAGCGAAGTCCATCTAACATGAGAGAGCTTAGGTCTCATCAACTCTATCCGCCGAAAGCCTGCGTCGCGCTGCTGACAGTATTGGTCGTGATCATCAGTGGAGTGAAAACTATCGCAGCTAGGACCTCTCAACAGGAAAGTGAGACGGTGCCTCCGGGACAAGAGAAAAAACTCGGCATTGCTGTCCCTCGTCACCTACCGCTGAAAGTAAGGGTGGACAATCTTAATAGTAGGAACTGGGCACACGATTTAGAGGTTGAGGTGACGAACACTTCGGAAAGGCCGATCTACTTTTTGAGGTTCTCGATAATTCTTCCGGAAATCAGAGGGTCGGCAGGTCATAAGTTAGGTTTCCAACTTTATTACGGGAGGGGAGAGTTAATGGACTTCGAAACTCCGGTTGGGCCGGACGATGTACCACTTCAACCAGGCGAAACATATACTTTCAAAATCTCTGAAGGTAGTGCGAACGGATGGGATTACTTAATAGAGAAAGAAGGCGAGCCTGAACCTAAGATAATTAAGCTCTTTTTCCAACAGTTAAATTTCGGCGATGGCACAGGTTACTTTGATAGCGGCGGCACACCTGTGAATATCCACAAGAAGAATCAGTAAGAATTTGCTAGTCCTCAACCGTCTTCTCTCGACCCAGGTTTCCCTCTCCCTCCACGCCATTTTGCGCTTCTTTCGTGCGGAAATTTCCCTTCCTGATTGGGCGCAGTGACCCTAGAGTGAACCTCCTAAGTATCTGTATCATCACTGTTTAGCCGGAGTGTTTGCGTCTGTTAAACTGTGTGTTATCATCTATACCGTGACGGCGCGACAAAGTTCGAGCCCTCAGTACGACTAGGCGCCTTACCCTGCTGGCGGTAGAAACCCACCGACGAGCCTCTCTACCGGAAAAAACTCACTAATAGGACCCCGTATAAATGAAAACTCTCGCTCTAGCCACCCCCTTATTAATCGCGTGCGCATTTCCTGTCCTGGCCCAGGGAACTGCCTCGTATCGCATCGACAATTTCGACATTGCCAACGGTGTCCGGATCCAATTACCTGAGGCGCCACCGCCGCGAACTCGCAGGAAACCGCGTAGGCTGACTGCCGCAAACAATCTCAACTATAGTCGCTCAATGCCGGTTCTCACACAGCTTACGAGTATGAAGCCAGGCGATTCCCTACAGGGTTTCACGACCGGCAATTCCCAGGTCGACTCTTTCATCATCGAGTCTGGACGACGCAACGCCGTCGATCCATTATTGCTATATTCCATCATGCATCAGGAGTCGACTTTCAAGCAGCGAGCAATCTCTTACAAAGGCGCACGAGGACTGATGCAACTGATGCCGGGAACGGCAGTTCGATTTGGCGTTACCAGCATCTTCGACCCGCGGCAAAACATTGAAGGCGGCGCGCGCTACATGCGCTTCCTACTGGATCAATTTGACGGCAACATTCAACTCGCCCTCGCCGGCTATAATGCCGGGGAAGGCGCAGTAATCAAGTACGGAAACCGCATTCCTCCTTATGCGGAGACTCAAGAATACGTTCGCAGGATTTCGCGGCGTTACTCTTTGATTCGCGATCCCCTGACTGCCGGCAGCGCTAACATGCTGACACGTGATCAGCTGGCAGCCATGCACAAAAGGGAAGCGGCTCCTTTGACCATTTACGAACGTAGTGTATTTGCCGTGAGGCTGCCAGACGGACGCCTGCAATTGGTGAGCAAGTAGACCGGCAGAAAAAAGTCTGGAGCGGAGCCTGACAAGGGCTCCGCTCTTTTTTGTGTCTAAAGTCTGCAGTCAACCTGCTGGTTGAGTAACGAGTGCCGGCAATGGAGTCATTACCCTGGCAGCTGGTACACAGAGCACCGGGCACGGGGCGTTTCGCACAACCCGCTCGATTTCGGAGCCGAGCACTGGTGTGCCGCCAAAGAGTGAAGAATGAACGCTTGTGCCGATCACAATCAGATCCACGTCCCGTTCGGCGGCGAGCCGAACGATCTCTTCATAAGGCCGGCCTTCGGCGATATGAGGGATGGCCCGCGCAGCGTCTTCGCGGGCTAGTTGGGCCATGCGCTCCTGGACGTAGCTGCGTAGACGCGACAGCGCCGTCAGCCCACCTTCGGGAAACATCACTGAGATCTGCTCGAGATAATCGCCAATCACATAAATGGCGTGGAGTTCTGCCCCGGTCTTCTTGGCTAGTTGAGTTGTTACTTGAGTCGCAGCCGCGGACGAAGGACGGAAGTTTGTAGCCAGCAGAACTCGATTCAAGTGAATCTCGCTATGGCTGCCTCGATGTTCCACAAAGTCGTGTTGGGGGGGACGGATGGTGAGAACCGGACAAGGCGCCTCGGCAATGATCTCCTCCGCAGTCGAACCCCAGAGGGCGCGCGATAGGCCTTTGCGGCCATGAGTGACGACAGTCACCAGGTCGATCTCATATTCACGGACAGCGCGAGCGATTTCAGGAGCCGGTTCGCCCTCTACGATTACCGGCTCAACTTCAAGCCCATCGAAGAGTGGGTCAGCCAGCAGTTCCCTGACTTCCGAACGCAGATCGAGGAGCCATCGTTTATCCTGCTCCTCGAATACGTGCTCAGGCAGAGTGAGAAGATTCGCAGGCACTCTCCCACTTTGAACACTGAAGAGAACCACTCGTCCACCGCCACTGCGAGCGAAGGCCGCTGCGTACTTTAAGGCGGCGCGAGCATGCTGCGTGAAATCCGTAGGAAAAAGAATGTTTCGAAACGGATACATGGCTAAAGTAAGTAGTCCTACAACACTCTAGTTCCGGCAATACGATCCAAATAGGTTGTGAAAGGTGCGAAGACCGCTGGTCGCATCCTTACCATTAAGGCAAGCTCTACCGCAACCCTTTCGCGAAAACGCTCGCCATGGTTTGCAGTCGCGAGTTCGTCCACTATGCGTCCCAGACAGCCTGCAATACCGGCCACATATATTCTGGCAGAGGGAAACTCTTTCAACCTCACCTTCGAGCCGACGTATTCGAACCCGCCGAGCGTCGGGTCGAGAAATGGGTAGTCGTCACCGATTTCGATTTGAGACTTACGAAAGCGGTTGGCAAAATCAGTCCCAGTCACGCCTGCGGCCCGTTCTACAGCTTTGATCAGATCATTGCTCGCATTGAGTAGAGTGTCCCATTCAGGCCCGACCTCAGCGCTTTTGCCAATCGAATCTTGCATAAAAGTTGTTCGTCGCGGAGTCTAACAAGGCAAAACTAAAAAGGCAAAAAACGAATAAACCAGGTTGGCGACCCGGGATTATGAACCCAGCTTGTCATCTTTTTTGGCGCGCGTGTCTATACAAGTTTCTCTTTACCTTTCTCAGTATTCCATGCCACACTCCGCAAGCATTCCTACGGCCAAGGGGCAAACCAGACGTAAGCCAAGTCAAACCTAACTTCGGAGGCAATCGTTTTGCTTCGGGGAATCTTTCGCACAAAGAATCTTGACGACATTCTGGCTGCGGCCGGCGGACCTCAATTCGCCCTTCGGCGCACGCTGGGTTCTTTCAACGTCACACTCATCGGCATAGGAGCAATAATTGGTGCCGGCATTTTTGCCACCGTTGGCACGGCCGCTTCCGGCACGGCCGAGCGTGCGGGTGCTGGTCCATCACTGATGCTCTCTTTCGTAATCACCGCCATCGTGTGTGGATTCACAGCGCTCTGTTATGCGGAACTCGCGTCGATGGTTCCGATCTCAGGTTCCGCATACACCTATTCCTATGCAACTCTTGGCGAGCTCGTAGCGTGGATTATCGGCTGGGACTTGATCATCGAATATGCGATCGGCAATGTCGCCGTGGCCATAAGCTGGGCAGAGTTTTTTAACCGGCTGCTTCGCAATCTGGGTATTCATTTTCCGGATTGGCTGGCTTCTAACTACCGAACCGCGACGCCCGAAACCCTTGCGGGGGCACCTCACATTTTGGGTGTTCCGATAGTTTTTAACGTGCTGGCTTTGGGCATTGTAGCGTTAATAACGGCAGTGCTGGTGTGGGGCATTAAGGAATCGGCTGAGTTTAACGCCGGCATGGTTTTCATAAAGATCATTGTGTTGCTCTTCTTTGTTGGTCTCGCGTTTTACTATGTCTCGCCCGCAGAGATGAGCGACCACTGGACACCATTTCAACCACAGGGATGGGCCGGCACGTTCACCGGAGCCGCAGTGGTCTTCTTCGCCTACATCGGATTTGACGCAGTCAGCACTGTCGCCGAGGAAACCAAAAATCCCGCTCGCGACTTACCCATAGGCATCCTCGCTTCGCTGGTTATCTGCACCATTCTTTACGTTCTGGTGGCTGCAGTATTCACGGGCATGGTTCCCTGGCCTGAGGTTGTCGGCTGGACAGCCGCGCAGCGCGGCGAGGCGCTAACAATGGCACTCGAGCGAGTTGCCCCGCAGGCCAAGTGGCAAAATACTGTGGTAGCCTTTGGTTCAGTGGTGGCCCACACCGCCGTGCTTTTGGTTTTCCAGCTCGGCCAACCACGGATATTCTTTTCGATGGCCCGCGACGGCCTGCTTCCGTCGGTTTTTGCGAGCGTCCATCCCCGATTCAAAACTCCACACGTGACTACGATCCTGACCGGCATAGTGGTGGGCGGGATAGCTGCGTTTGCTACGGTTGATGAAATGGTGAGCCTCACAAATATAGGGACACTCTTCGCCTTCATTCTCGTGTGCATTGGGGTAATCGTGCTGCGCAGGAAAGATCCCAATCGACACCGGCCGTTTCGCGTTCCGCTGGGACCCTATTTGTTGCCGGCACTCGGCGCAACCTCCTGCGCGTTTTTGATCTACTTTCTGCCGGAGGGTTCTTACTGGCGCTTCGTTGGTTGGCTAATGCTTGGTCTCGCGGTTTACCTTTCTTACGGGTACACGCGCAGTGCTGTAGGTCAGAGATTGAAACGACCGTTTCCCACGCCGCTAAGACTTAAGATTGCGGCAGTCTGTTTTGTGCTCGTTGCCGTTGGACTCTTCATCATTCCCCATGACGTTGCGCCGCGCGAGATTCTCAACGAGGCTTTCAACGCCGGTGCCGCGAACCATCAGCGAACTCTTTACGGATTGATTATTATCATTGGCGGCCTGCTGGCGGGCACCCTCTTTACAGCTCTCGGTAGCAGCACCCAACAAAATGCCAGTGGAGGCAACGAAACCGGCAGTTAGTTGCTGTTTGCTCGCTAAGACCTTAGAGGCGAAAATGCAATCATGAACGCGCTTCCAATAATCGTAGGCACGTTGTGTGTGATGGCGATAGCCTATCGTTACTACTCGGCTTTCATAGCTGCGAAGGTTCTTGCTCTTGACGACTCACGGCCCGTTCCGTCTGAAACAATGTATGACGGGCACAATTACTACCCAACAAGTAAACTGGTACTTTTTGGTCATCACTTCGCCGCAATCTCTGGGGCTGGTCCACTTATTGGACCAGTACTGGCGGCACAGTTTGGTTTCCTCCCCGGTTTATTGTGGCTGGTTATTGGTGTCTGCATCGGCGGGGCAGTGCACGATTTCATGATCCTGGCAGGCAGCATCCGCCGCAAGGGACGGTCGTTAGCGGAGATGGCCCGTACGGAGATCAGTCCTTTGTCGGGCCTGGTAGCCGGCGTAGCAATACTCTTCATAGTCGTCATTGCGCTCGCGGGCCTGGGCCTTGTAGTCGTGAATGCGCTGGCAGAATCGCCCTGGGGAACGTTCACCGTTGCCTTCACCATCCCTCTGGCCCTTTTTATGGGTCTCTACATGTATCGCTTCAGGAAAGGCCGCATTGCGGAAGCGAGCGCAATAGGTGTCGCTGGTCTGCTATTCGCGGTCTACCTTGGCGGTCGCATTGCCGACTCATCTTTTGCCGAAACATTCACGCTATCCAGAAACACAGTGATCATTCTGATGGCCGCTTATGGCTTCATAGCGTCCGTGTTGCCCGTCTGGATGTTACTTTGTCCGCGTGATTATCTTTCGTCTTACTTGAAGATTGGCACAATTGCGTTTCTCATCCTGGGCGTAATTCTCGTACACCCAAACCTGCAGATGCCCGCGCTCACTCCTTTTACTTCCGGTGGGGGACCAGTTATCCCCGGAAAACTCTACCCGTTTGTTTTTATCACGATCGCCTGTGGCGCGATCTCCGGTTTCCACGCTCTTATTTCATCAGGCACCACGCCAAAGATGATCGCAAAGGAAAGCGATGCGCGGATGATCGGCTACGGCGGGATGTTGATGGAAGGCCTTGTGGGTGTCGTGGCTTTGATTGCTGCCACGTCCCTCTTTCCCGGCGATTATTTTGCCATAAACACAGCGCAACGGAGCGACACGCAAAAGGCCGCCTACGAGAGGATGGTCGAATCGCACACGGCCCGGGGCTTCAACTTGCAGCCTCAGGAGATAGACAGTCTGGAAACGGAATCAGGAGAAAAGAATTTGCGCGGGCGTACGGGTGGCGCTGTAACTCTGGCGCTGGGTATTGCCAAGATCTTTGCAGGTATTCCGGGCCTGCGCGGTTTAATGAAGTACTGGTATCACTTTGCCATAATGTTTGAAGCACTCTTCATTCTTACCACCATCGATACTGGCACTCGAGTGGCCCGTTTTTTGGTGGGAGAATTTGGTGGGCGCTTCTATCGCCGACTTGAAGAACCCCACTGGCAACCCGGCGCCATCTTTACTTCTCTTCTCGTCGTCTTCGCCTGGGCCGCGTTTATTTGGACCGGGTCAATCTCTACGATCTGGCCGATGTTCGGCATTGCCAACCAATTGCTGGCGGCTGTTGCTCTCTGTGTGGCGACTACTATTCTGATCAACTCAGGCAAGGGCAAATATTCTTTTGTGACGCTGGTGCCCTTGAGTTTTGTGGCAAGCACTACTTTGGTTGCGGGATGGGAATCGATAACAGACATTTTTTGGCCGCTCAGCCAGCAGGCGGAAACGTCTGTGCAAGGGTATGTGAATATGACTCTGACCGCGACAATCATGACTGCCGCTGTCGTCATTCTCATTGATTCGATCCGGTGCTGGCTGCGTTGGGGACGAGGGCCCGAACGGGTCGTCGAACTGGCCGAGGCTTGATCCGCTCAGGTAAGGTAAGACAGATCCACCAAACCACACGAAATTGCACAAAAATACTTGTGTAGGTTCACTGATGTGCGTGGACCAGCTGCGCTCGTTGGCACAAGGAACAACTTGCGAGCGGCGTTCTTCGGCCTATCAGAACTTTTTCAGAGTCCACTCTAGCTTGAGTTGCACGCCGACATGAAAAGTGATTTGACAGCATATTTGGGCACGGAATGAGATGCCCAGCCATGTGTAAAACCACTTTGCAATCTGTCAGAAAGAAATCTATGATGCGAGATATGGAAGCAGTGGCCAGGGCGCAGAAGCCGCGGAGCCTTACTATCCATCACGGCGACGCTCGCGAGCTAGTCTGGATACCAGATGACTCAGTTCACTTAGTCGTAACTTCACCGCCGTACTGGACACTAAAGCGATATCCCGAAAACAAAAGGCAGCTCGGCCACGTGTCAGATTACGAGACATTTCTCGACGAGCTAGATAAGGTATGGACGCATTGCTTTCGCGTTCTCGTTCCAGGCGGTCGGCTCGTCTGCGTTGTGGGTGATGTTTGTCTCTCTCGGCGGAAACATGGTCGCCACGTTGTGATGCCGCTACATGCTGACATCGTAGTAAGAGCGCGGCGTTTAGGGTTTGATAATCTGAATCCCATCATTTGGTACAAAATAGCGAACGCCAATTACGAAGTCGAGAACGGATCGTCGTTCCTCGGAAAACCTTACGAGCCAAACGCAATTATTAAAAACGACATTGAGTTTATTTTGATGCTGCGAAAGCCCGGGGGTTATAGGCAGCCCACAATGGAACAACGCGATTCCTCACGGCTTAGTAAAGAGGAATACAACGAATGGTTCCAACAGATTTGGACCGTGCCAGGGGAGTCAACTCGAGAGCACCCTGCACCCTTTCCTGAAAGAGTTGCGTATCGCCTCGTGCGTATGTTTTCGTTTACCGGTGATACCGTGCTTGATCCGTTTATGGGAACGGGAACAACGTTGCTTGCAGCCGCAAAGTGTGAGCGCAACGCCATTGGGGTAGAATTAGAAAAGAGTTACATCGGAATCGCTCAGCGCCGGCTGGATAAGCAGTTCCTGAGTTTGTTTAGACAAGAATCGCCGGTAGAAATTACGGACCGAACCGATCCTCATATTTCCGAGCAAGTCGCTTGATGAAATTATCATAATGGGCATGGCTCGACTCAGCCGGGGCCAAATCTCCTATAACCAAACTCGCCGCATTTGTGCCGTCATAATCGATGACTATTACCGTCAGGGCCTCTGGCTGGTCGTTTGGCTCGTCGGGTGAGTCTCGCAAAGGAATGCCCGTAAAAATCTTCACCGTGTCAGTTACCACCTTTTCCATGTTGAATTTGGGGCGTACCAACCCATGAGCAAAGGCATCTGGATTCTCATAAAGGGCAGACGTGTTTACGACGACTGTAGCAGCAACAATGCAGTCACGTCGATGATTATGCATGTGATTGCAATACGCGATGATGTCGCCGTATCTATTGAGCCGCGCTTTGCCGTGTGCGGTCATTACAGTTTTGTGCTCTACCGACAATCTACAAGAGAGTTTAGGCAGTAAGTGGCGTTCGTAGAGTACCAGGTCAACATTTCGAACGGTCACGCTAGTTGCAACGCTGGCATTCTTCAGCGCAACTAACATGTTAGAACGAATTAGCCGAACAATGACCGGGCATGCGACGTGGAGATCATGAATTATGAAGTCTGAGAGGGCATTGGAATTAGCTTGTGACCGGGGATTGAACCCGAGGTGAGAGTTAATCCATTCGACGTATCGCTGAGGTGCTGACATTGCGTCGGATGCTATCAAACCAACACCGGTTTCACCAATACAATGATAGTCTGCCGTCCTATGAATCGAGCTCTTCAAAGAAAGTAGCTAAACCATGGGTAACTTTGCCCACCCGACAAACTGAAATGGCTAAGCGGCGCCAGGGCAATGCCCTTTTTTGCCGCATCATCGAGCAACACGGATTTACACTACCTAACAGACCTAACATAGCCTCATTGGACAGTTTGCCTGAAAATCAGCAATAATAACCCCTTTTAGCAGCTTGCTAGCCAAATCTGACCCGGCGCTAGAGTCAAGTCTGGTAGGCAAGCTCGGGAACCTAATCTCGCCACCTGTTCATCAGAAAGGAACTTTTCAAACCGTGGAATTATCGCTGATTTCGTTTATCAGCCTGCTGTCAGTTTGTTTGGCTGCATTGCTGACACAGAGGATCGTAAAGCTGATTAACACTAGCTTATCAAGGTTCAGATCGCCCATTGCCCGGCGGATCATTGCGAGCTCCTTCCTGATCGCTACCGGGGCTATGCCCGTTTACGCGCAACACGGTGGTGAAGCCAGTCTCAAATTGCCTGAACTGTCGGATGTGACTTTTCTAGGTGGAATCGATGGCCACAGACTATTGCTTGGCGGCATCGTCATTTGCGTGCTTGGTCTCTGCTTTGGCCTGGCAATCTACATGAATCTCAAAAAGATGCCCGTGCATCGTGCGATGCGTGAGATTTCAGAACTCATCTACGAGACCTGTAAGACCTACCTGATCACGCAGGGCAAATTCATCCTCATCCTGGAAGCGTTTATCGCGGTAGTTATTGTCCTTTACTTTGGCGTCCTGCGGGGAGCCGAGTTTGGCCCCGCAAGAGTGTTGATTATTCTGGCCTTTAGTGTCGTCGGCATTGCCGGCAGCTATGGGGTTGCCTGGTTTGGAATTCGCGTAAACACTTTTGCGAATTCGCGCACGGCGTTCGCTAGTCTCGAAGGCAAACCTTTTCCGCTGTACGCGATTCCACTCAAAGCCGGCATGAGTATTGGCATGATGCTGATCAGCGTCGAGTTGCTGATCATGCTTTGCATTCTCCTGTTTGTGCCGGGGGAGTATGCAGGTCCCTGCTTCATAGGCTTTGCCATCGGCGAATCGTTGGGAGCGGCAGCGTTGCGCATCGCCGGCGGCATCTTCACTAAGATCGCCGACATTGGATCCGACTTAATGAAGATCGTCTTTAAGATCAAGGAAGACGACGCGCGCAATCCTGGTGTAATTGCCGACTGCACTGGCGATAACGCCGGCGACTCCGTAGGGCCAAGCGCTGATGGATTTGAAACTTACGGCGTCACTGGTGTAGCACTCATCACCTTTATCCTGCTCGGAGTTCGCGACCCGCGGGTACAGGTGGAGCTTCTCGTTTGGATCTTCGTTATGCGCGTCATGATGATCATTGCCAGCTCCGCTTCTTATTTCATCAATGACCTGATTGCCAAGGCACGCTACAAAGCTGCGGCGCAAATGAATTTCGAAGCGCCACTAACGTCACTCGTTTGGATTACTTCAGTGATCTCAGTAGCTCTAACCTTCATTGTTTCGAAACTGATCATTCCGACCATCGGCGGCGATGAAACATTATGGTGGAAGTTGTCCATTATAATCTCCTGCGGCACGTTGGCGGGAGCCATCATCCCAGAACTGGTAAAGGTCTTCACCTCAACGGAGTCCCGCCATGTGAGGGAGGTGGTTACTTCTTCGCGCGAAGGTGGGGCGTCGCTCAACATTCTTTCCGGGCTAGTGGCTGGCAACTTCTCTGCCTACTGGCTGGGGCTCAGCATCGTTGCTCTGATGTCGATTGGTTATTACATCAGCACAATGGGTCTCGATGCGTTGATGGTCTCCACGACGCTGGTAAAAGTGGCTCCGGTTTTTGCCTTCGGTCTGGTAGCGTTCGGGTTTCTGGGTATGGGCCCGGTTACTATCGCGGTCGATTCCTATGGACCGGTGACCGACAATGCGCAATCCGTCTACGAGCTTTCGCTGATCGAGCAAGTGCCGGACATCGAAGCTGAGATCAAGCGAGACTTCAATCGCAGTGTGAATTTTGCCCGCGCGAAACACCTGCTGGAAGAGAACGATGGGGCGGGTAATACGTTTAAGGCGACGGCGAAGCCGGTCCTGATAGGCACCGCCGTGGTGGGCGCAACGACAATGATCTTCTCGATCATCATGGTGCTCACTGACCAACTGAATAATTCCGCGGCGCTTAATAGCCTGTCACTCTTGCACGCACCCTTTGTACTGGGTTTAATAACAGGCGGCTCGATCATTTACTGGTTCACCGGAGCCTCGATCCAGGCAGTGACTACCGGCGCTTACCGCGCAGTCGAGTTCATCAAAGCAAACATTCGCTTGGAGGGTGTGGAAAAAGCTTCGGTCGAAGACAGCAAGAAGGTGGTTCAAATCTGCACGCAATACGCGCAGAAGGGGATGTTTAATATTTTTCTGACCGTGTTCTTCTCCACGCTCGCCTTCGCCTTCATTGAACCCTTCTTTTTCATAGGCTATCTGATCTCCATCGCCGTCTTCGGCCTCTTTCAGGCAATTTTCATGGCCAATGCGGGCGGCGCCTGGGACAACGCGAAGAAAGTTGTCGAGGTGGATCTGAAACAGAAGGGGACGGCTCTCCATGATGCAACTGTAGTTGGCGACACAGTTGGCGATCCGTTTAAGGACACTTCATCGGTGGCAATGAATCCCGTAATCAAGTTCACCACTCTCTTTGGTTTGCTGGCGGTGGAATTGGCTGTCAGCCTGACCGCCCGCAATAATGGCGACACCACGCTGACTCGCTTGCTGGCACTCGCATTTTTCCTCGTTTCAGTCTTCTTCGTTTGGAGATCCTTCCACGGGATGAGAATTGGCAGCCTGGCGGTGGAGCCGGCAAAGGTGTCGGTTCCTGAAGTTGGTGGTAAGGCAAAGGCTGCCGATTATTAAGAAGGGCATCCGAGATTTGACAGACACAACCTACGACAAACTGGAGACTCTCCTCGGCATCGCACTGGCTCCAGTTGATCGACCGCGAGCAGTTTCCCTCGTGTTCTTCTTCAGTCTGCTGATGGCCCTCGCAGCGCAGATCATATTTCCAATCGGCCCCGTACCAGTTACGGCCCAAACATTAGTGGTGTTGCTTACTGGCGCACTTTTGGGCTCGCGTCTCGGTGCGGCCGCGATGATTGTCTATCTAGTCGAGGGTGCCAGCGGTCTGCCTTTTTTTGCCGGCGGAACCGGCGGAATCGGTCACTTACTAGGTCCGACTGGCGGATATCTGGTGGCCTTCCCCGCCGCCGCCTTTATTACCGGCGCGTTTGCGGAGAACGGGTGGGACAAGCGTTTCCTTACGGCGGTTGCAGCTATGGCTGTCGGTTCCGTTGTAATAATGCTTTCTGGCTGGATCTGGCTGGCAATTTCTACTAACACTTCGGCAGCGATTGCATTTCAACTCGGGGTAGGCCCTTTCATCATTGGAGACCTTATCAAGATCCTCCTTGCTGCGGCTGCCCTCCCGTCGGGCTGGGCGCTACTGCGACGGCGATCCTAAATTAGAACGACCTATGAAGGTTGCTTTCGGATTGAAGGCCCATTCGGGGTGGGCGGCCCTGGTCGTCCTGGGCAGGCGCGGCGGCAATCTTCAAGTACTCGATCGACAGCGCGTGGAATTGGTCGCCGAGAACGCTCTCTGGGCGAAGCAACCATATCATGCTGCGGAGGGCTTGAGTCTGAGGGAGGCCAGAAAAGTCGTAAAGACAGGTACCGATGCTGCGCGCCGGATCGCGCTCCGGGAAATGCGAAGAGCTATAAAGCGAGCATGTCAGACCGGTGACGAGCTGGCATGTTGCGGACTGCTTATCGGTGAGCCTATGCCTGACTGGAGCGTCGAACAGATCCTTGCCGTCCATTTTCGCATGCACAAGGCAGAAGGCGTTCTATTCCGTGACGTGCTGGCGCGAGCTGCTCACGCCTGCAACGTGAGGCTGGTGGAGATTCCCGAAAAGCAACTGCTGGAACGGGCTCAGGCGGCCCTTGCCATGCCCGCGACTACGCTGTTGAATAGGATCGCGACGCTCGGCAAATCTGTTGGTCCACCCTGGGGCAAGGATCAAAAGGATGCCGCCATTGCGGCAATGATCGCACTCCAGCGCGCGTAAAAGTGCTCGCTTGTTGGGTGTGGCCGCATTTCGTTGGCTTTAGAGTTTTACGTTGTAGTTGACAGGCAACATTTCGCCGAACAACCAGCCGGCTTTTACCTCGTCACTCTGCGCCTTACACTATGAAAAGAGTCGGTTGTTCCCAACTAATTGTCCTCCTGGTCTTGTTTCTAAGTCCAGTAGGCTCCTCTGCAAAAGAAAGCTGGATGAAAGTAGAGACCAGGAACTTTACGATCATCGGCAATTCTGGCCAAAGTAATATAGAAAGAACATAGCTTTAGAGGAGCCTATATTTTTCCTGCCTTTAAGCCCGCCAGTCGTTTCTCAAAGCGCGATGTATCAACCTTGTCAGCCTTGCCGCGTTCTAGGGCCTTATCCGCCAGGGCAAACGCCTCCTCCTTGCGTCCGGCATTAAACAACATGTTGGTCTTGGCCGAGAGGTTCTGAAAAGTCTCTTTTACTTTGATCGACCAGTCAGCCCACTCGAGCGCGTTATCCCACTTGTCTTCGTTTGCATAAGCATTCGCGACACTAAGCGGGATACGCCAATCGGTAGGGTTCGCAGCAATCGCCGCATCAACCTTCGCCCGCCAAACCGCTTCCACGTTTGGAACCTCCACCGTAAAAGGCACAGCCAACTTCTCCCATCGAATCACGACCTGAGCGCTGTTCGGAGTGACCGCCGGAATCGAATAGAGCAACCATTCCTGGCTGTCAGCGACCATCTGCGGCTTGACCTTCACGCGCAACACATCTTTCTTTTGATCGTAATTGAAACTGCCCCACTGGCCGGCGTCGCTATTGAAGATTATGGTCCACTCGTTCTTTTCTGGGATGGTGTGCAGGCTGTAAGTGCCGGCCGGCAGCTTCTGTCCGTTGATCAAAACGTCGTCTGTAACAGCGAAGGTCGTGGCCTCATTTGCACCCGTGCGCCATAGGTGTCCGTAAGGCACGATTACCATATCTTTTGGTCGTACGTTCTGATCATCCAAAGTGGCCTCACCTGTAGCCATATTGGCCGGCGGGTCGCCCCAAATTTTTCGACCCTTAACACCGGGGCGACTGTAGGTGATAGTCAGATCAGTGACGCCAATTGTCTGCATCACACTGGCCTTCTGACTCGGCCGCGGCAATCGCACAGGAGTTTGTGCGGCGGCATAACTAGAAGAGCAAATGAAAAATACTGTGAGCGCCAGGTAAGATAAGGATAGGGAAATGAAGCGATGGTTCAAGAAGATCATTTTCGGTCTCTCCTAAGGGTCGGTTTTGCCGGGTATTATGACTTTGGAGAGGCGGTGACAGCAAATGCTCTTAACCTAAAGAGCGTCCTGAGGCACGCCTTAAGGTCTGCGATGTCGACCTGGTAATAAGATTAGTAGTGCTGTAATTATCGAAGTTTGAGAGATGGTTTGAAGGAAAGCATGCGATCCGCATTACACTAACGGACACGAAAAACGTTTTGTGATATTTCGTGATCTTTCGTGGATCGTTTCATATTTCGGACCTCGGCTCGTGTTAGGCGCCAACCAACTCTTCTTCACGCCGATGGAGAAATTCTTTCGGCTCCACAATTTTTCCGGCAATGGCCGAAGCCGCAACCACATAAGGTGACGCGAGGTACAGTTTGCCGGGACCACTACGGCCAGGAAAGTTGCGGTTCTGCGCACTGACTGTAACGGTCTCCGCGGTTTTTGACGCGCCCGGGCCAGCGTTGATGCAGGCGCCGCATGACGGGTCGATTAGTTCGGCGCCCGCGCGCTGGAACAACTCTATGTAACCACGCTCTCGTGCGTACTTCTTGATCTTTTGCGACCCGAATTGGATGTAGAGATGCACTCCCTGAGCTACGCGCTTACCTTGCTCCAACGCGGTCTCAAGAACCTCGGCATACATGTCCATATCGGCCATCTTGCCGCCCGTACATGACCCGCCGTAAGCAGCATCAATCTTGACTTCTTCGGAGAGTTGATCGATTGGGATACCATTGCGAGGATCACCCGGCGTGGCCACCATCGGGCGAATGTCGTTGAGGTCGATCTCGAACACCGCAGCGTATTCGGCATCACTGTCGCTGTAAACAAATCCACTACGCACCTGCTCCGGGTCAAGACCGCGGGTCTTTAGTACATAATCCAGGGTCACTTCGTCGGGCTCAATGACGCCCGTTGTTCCCCCCGCCTCGACTGACATGTTGGTCAACGTCGCGCGCTCGTCCAGCGACCAGTTTTTCAGGTCATCGCCCGCAAACTCGAGCACTTTTCCAATACCCTTGCTAGATTTCATATAGCCGGTTGCCAGGATATAGAGCATTACGTCCTTGGCTGCGACATCCGGCCGTTTGGTTCCTTTGAAGACATATCGAACGGTCTCAGGCACTCGGATGCGAATGTCTTTTGTGTACCAGGCATTGGCCATATCGGTAGAGCCGACACCAAACGCAAAGCAGCCCAGCACTCCCGCCATGCACGTATGCGAGTCAGTACCGATCACCAGTTGTCCCGGCAATGCCAGATCTTCGACGACCGCGTTGTGACAGATCGCTTCAGAGCCGCCTTCCGCACTCTCACCATAGAGGCGTATACCCTGCTCCCGGGTAAAGCGGTCCTGTGTGACCGCAAGGCCGTCGGCACGCTCCAGCAACCCCATTTTGCGCTTCTCTTCCGGCATCACCCGTCCCAGGAACGTAAGATGATCTCGGAAAGCGTAGACGCTTTCAGCCTCCGTCACGCGCGCATCAGCCCCGAGAGCTTGCTTAAAAAGTGACTCCGCCATCGGCGTGACATACTCATGAGAGAAGCGCACGTCAGCCACTGCAAACAGCGCATCGCCCGGCTTAACGGCTTCGACGCCAACTTTGCCCGCTGAGACAAAGGCATGGCCAGCTACGATCTTTTCGACAATGGTCATCGCTCGCTTTCTTGTTTCGAGTGGGGGTGGGGCCACTTCACCTGCCAGGCGGGCTTTGTTGTAGTTGAAAAGACCACCGTACTCGACAATCGACTGCGAAATGGGATCCAGGCCGTTAGTAAACTCTGACAACGGAATGTCTTCGCCGCGACGGATGCGTTCGATCAGGCCAAAATCGGTAGCAGTGAGGAGACCGATGTTCTGAGAATTCTGACCATAGATCTTTTCAATGCTTTTGGCGATAACTAGTTGAATACCGGCGGCCTTTTCCGCGAAAGGAGCCGTTTCTCGCGAAGAGCCGCATCCCTTTGACAGTCCGGAGACGACCACCGCAAATCCGCCCTTCCTCACTTCATCCTTCTTGAAGGCGCCTTCACGCATTCCGACATACACATACTGACCCAATGTCTCGTCATAGTAGAAACAGACCCAGCCGGGCGTAATCTCATCGGTAGAGATGTTATTCAAGAGCGGTAGATCACCACTTGCGAGTTTTGCGGCGAGTGTGGCTTCGAGGCGTTTGCTTTCCTCTCCTTTGGCCTCGAGTTGTTGCCGAATCAGAGAAGTGTCTTCGGTTAAAAAGAGGATGCGGCCCGTGAACTTCATGTGCTTCGGCCGCCGTGTAATTGTTCCGTTGTTCATCGAATGTTCCTCTATGGGATTATAACTGGATCTGCGAACAACACTGTAGGGGCGGCACTCCGTGGCCGCCCCCTTCGCGGCGGTGCAATCCGACGCAAGGGGCGGTACTCCGTGGCAACCCATCCTGCAGTGGTACCATGCAACGCACGGGGCGGCCACGGAGTACCGTTCCTACAAATAAATGAGTCCTGACACTCGCCAGCACAGGGGACCGCACCCACGCGATTCGCAGCTCTTTGGCATTGACCAACTCGCAAAACTGCGAGGCGCAACCGCAGAGCTGTCATGGTTACTGAGTCGTGGTTATGCACTCGCTTCGTCTCTGAAGCTGGTTGGGGATCGGCATGGTCTGCGGGAGAGACAACGGCTGGCGGTTTCACGCGCCGCCTGCTCAGACGAAAGCCTCAACAGACGAAAACAGACTTGCCGCTCAATCGAGACGATCCGCAATTCTCATCTTCTAATCGACGGTTTCAACTTGATCATTACGATTGAAGCAGCTTTGAGTGGAGGGCCCCTGCTTCTTTGTCGCGACGGTTGCCTGCGTGATCTAGCGAGCGTTCATGGTTCCTATCGTTCCGTCCAGGAGACCGAGCGCGCACTGCTGCTCACCGGGACTGCACTCGAGAAACTCGGGGCTGCTTCCGCGACCTGGGTTTTAGACCGCCCTGTTTCCAATAGTGGGCGTTTAGCAAAAAAGATCTCTGAACTCGCCGCGGACCGTGGCTGGCCCTGGCAAGTGGAGACTGTATACAACCCCGATTCGCGCCTCATTGGGTCACCGGATCTAGCGGTAACTGCTGATTCAGTAATTCTGGATCGAGTGGGCTCGTGGACCAATCTAAAATCGTACCTTATTCGGAAATTGCCTTCGGCGCCGTGGGTGCTCGATTTGGCAGAGCCCGTGATTAGTTGAACCTTGACCTTGAAGCAGTTGTTGGTAGACACTTCCTTCACATTTGGCAATCAATGACTCACTCGGTCCGCCAAAGAACTACTCAGCGCCGAGGAATTGCGCGTCACGGATGTCTGCTTTGAAGTGGGTTTCCAGAGTCTTGGTTCGTTTAGTACCTTGTTCCACAAGCATGTGGGCCACCCGCCGATCACTTATCGCGAGAAAGTTCGGCAAACAAGGGCCGCCAAGCGTTCCGTTCCGGGTTGCTTCCTCGTTATGTACGGGCCCGAAAACGCTCGCTGAACACCCCGGCGCTGGGCAGCAGACCCGCGTTCTACTTTCGCAATATTAAAGAAGCGATCCACCGTTACGCTTTGTTACTGTGAGGCAAATTATTGCTGACGGAGGAAGCGATGATCCGCCGAATGTCACATGCCACACGGACGACTGTCACGCGACCTACAAAGAACTCAAGAACAAGGGCGTGGAATTCGTCTCTGAGCCGGCTCCACGACCTTACGGTATTGAGGCAGTTTTTAGAGACAACTCTGGGAATTGGTTCAGTCTGACCCAGCCAATTACGGAAGGATCACGGCAAAGTTAGTGGCGGCATTAAAACCACCTTTCTCAGAGCCCGTGGCGGTTCGTGCGCGGCGCCGGATTATGCGGCGCATTCTTCCCTATATTTTCTTCCTGTACATAATCGCCTTTCTGGACCGCGTTAACGTTGGTTACGCCGCATTGGAGATGACCAAAGATTTGGGTTTCTCCTCTGCCGTTTACGGATTTGGCGCCGGCATCTTCTTTTTTGGCTATTTTCTCTTGGAAATTCCGGGTAGTTTGATCGTTGAACACTGGAG
>DATEUF010000327.1:0-25595 GCA_035283325.1 Pyrinomonadaceae bacterium
GGGAAACCATTGCTCGTGGCTACGGCTGTGCCGCCTGATGTGCCGCGGTGGCTTGCCTCGCGGGATCAGCTGCTTCTCGCGCTTGGGCTATGCCCTCCTTCGCGGACGCTCTTCCAATTAGCTACAGAGATGGGAGAAGGCAGCCCTTCGGTTCAACTAGCCCTGAGACGAACACAAGCAGAAGGGCGCAGCCCAAGTCCGTCCTTGGCAGCTACCGCGAGGCAAGCCACCGCGGCACATCAGGCGGCACAGCCGTAATGAATCCACCCTCGTGCTTCATAGTGAGTTTCTAAAGAGTGCCGCCCCTACAAAGTATCCGCCAAATTTGCAAGTTCCGTTAGAAGCTCCCGCTTGCGCCCTTAAAGCCGTGCAACGCCTGCTTCAATCCCCACGTGATCACCCGCATGTTGTCGTAACAATAGCCTAGAATGTAGTTACAGGTGGAAAGACAGTGCTTGGTACAGTCTTTTTTCATCTCGTCGAGCTGCTTGACGTCAAACTTGTGATCGCCTACTACACCCCAATTATGTGTCGCTGAATACATCGGGAAGCAAGGTGCCAGCGAACCGTCAGTCCGAATGATCAGCGAATTCTGACCCGCGCGGCACTGCCAGGGCGGTACTCTGCCACGCATCAACTGCTTCATGTCTTCCATATGCTGAATCGGGTTGACCATTTTGTAGCCATGGTTGATACGCTTGTCGTTGAGATAATCAAGCAAGGCATCGACCTTGGGCCAATCGTCCGGCGTCAGATAGGTTTGGTTCTCGTTGAGATGTTTGAAGTGAGTTTGCTCAGTCATGGGCGTCTCATTGATATGGTAATCGGTAGCGATGCCATTATCATGAGCAATCTCTGTTAGCTCCTTAACATCATCCTGGTTGTTATGGCAGATATTGATGTTGAACATCACCGAGTAACCATAGTAGTGCTGCCTCTTCACGAGATAATCGAAGTAAGGACGAATTGGTTCCAGCGCCTTAGGCAGCGACTTTCTGTCTTTAACTGAATCAACTGCGAGATTCACCGTGGCCAGACCTGCGTCACCCAGACGGTCGATTACGTCAGGCTTCATCAGCCGACCATTCGTAGGCAGGTAAACGAAGATATCCTTCTTGGCACTGTAATAGACAATCTTATGGATGAACTTCGGCCTGAGAAGTGGCTCGCCGCCCATTAGGGCCAACACGCGCGACCCAATTGAATGCAACCAGTCTATTGAACGCTTGGCAACGTCTTCAGTCATTCCCTTGACGGCGTTGTTGTATGACCAACAGTAGTGGCAATCAAGGTTACATTTCCACTCAGTGAACAGATAAGGAATGATCGGTCGCAGCTCTCCGGCGTGCCAACGAGATCTGAAGTAAGGTGCGCCCCAGGTTTTCCAGGTGCGAATTGCATTCAACTTTTGGTATTCACGCTTGGTCATTTCCACCGGATTGGGATGCTGCGGGTATACGGGTTCAGGCAACACCTCTTCCGGTTTTGGCTCAAGCTTGGGATGCGCCTCCGCTTTATAGAGAATCTGGTGGAGCTTCTGGTCGATGCGAAATGCGGGCGCGTCTGTGCCAATGTGAGCGGTCGTCTGCAAATTCGATTGTGGTTGTGCCATCATCGTCTCCGTCGTTCAAGCAAGTTAAGATTGGGCCCTGGCGGCGTGATCCCATTCTTCTCCCGAACAATCGGGCTGAGAGAAGAATGGCTCTAAAAACTCGCAAATATTGGACGATCTCCTAGCGAATTGCAAGTTCGTTTACTGTATGGACGTGCACTTTCACCACCAAAGGAGGCCTAACTGCTGAGTTTCCGACGCAAAGTCTCCTCACTTGCAGCGGTTGCGCCGCCCCGCCTAATCAAGGTAACCTTTCGCCTTTTGTTGGGATACCGTCCATTTGACCAACGCCAGGCACGACTTCAGAAGATTGACACGAAAGGTTTTACCCATTGGCAGCACGCGCTGAACCGATAATCACTGCAGGTTTGCGGCCTGAGCTATTTACCGATAGCAACCGATTCAGGATGAGCAAAACCCTGGCGGTCGTGCTCGTGTCGGTGCTCGTGCTGGCCGGATTTGGTTTTCGCGTTTCCGGATTGAGCGCAGACGGGCTCGGTGAAGACGAGTTAAACAAGCTGAATGCCGTCCAGGATTACCGCGAGCACGGGATTACCGCCGCGAATGGCGAGCACCCCATGTTCATGAAGACGCTGCAAACGGCCAGCATCCTCCTTGCCGAGAAATTGGGAACTGGACTCTCACCCGAGACAGCCCTCCGTTTGCCGAGCACAATCTTCGGGGCCTTGACGGCGATTTTGATCTACCTGCTGGTAACGGAACTTTTTGGGGCCGAGGTGGGCCTTATTGCCGCGGCACTCTGGAGTTTTGATCCGAGCGCAATCGGCTTCAACCGCATCGCGAAAGAAGATACGTTTTTGCTCTTCTTCTTTCTTCTGGCAAACGTTTTCTGGCTGCGGGGCCAAAGAGCGGCGGAAAGCGAACCGCAGCGTCGTCCTGAACTGTACTACTGGGCCACCGCTGCCAGTTATGGAGCCATGATGGCTTCAAAGTACCTTCCGCAACTACTGGCAATCACTATTAGTTATTACTGGATATTCCAGGCAATTCCCGAGACGAAGTGGCGGCTTGGCAAGAAGCGCATGCTGACCTTCTTCGCGATTATGGGAGGAACGTTTCTGGTCCTCAATCCAGCGATTCTTCTGCCCGCGACCTGGCGTGAGATGGGCCTGTTCGCCGGACAAAAATTAGTGGGCCATGACGGTTACGAATTCATGGGAAAACTGTATACCCATCGGTTGACGGATTGGCTTCGTGGGGTTCCCTGGTATTTCTACTGCGTTTTTGTCACCGTGAAACTACCTCTGCTGACAATTGCCGGATTCCTGGTGGGGGTACCACTCCTCTTCCGCCGCCGGCTCGGTGATGGACGCTATTTCATCCTTTTTTGGATGTTCTTCTGGCTTATAACCTTCAGTTTTACTGGCGGAAAGTTTACGCGCTATTTTACGGTGATGCTGCCAGCAGTGTTGATCACGGCGGCAATTGGAGTGCACTATGTCACTAGTTGGCTCGCGCAACGGTTACCGGTTTTTTCCCAAGGCGGCAGCGCTTTCCTGCGAGCAACATTAGTGAGTTTCGTGGTAATCACTGCCCTGCTGGCCTCAGCAACCGTTGCGCCACATTACCGGCTTTTCACAAATGCAATAGGCGGCGGCCGGGCCAAAGCCGGATACTACTTTCCGCACGATGAATTTTACGATGCCAGCATGCGTGATTCGATCGCTGAGATAGCACGGCGAGCCCGACCAGGGGCTCGAGTTGGCAGTGAGAGCCCGGCAGTCGCTACCTATTACGCGCAAAGATTCAACCGTTCGGACTTGAACTGTGTATGGCTGTCAGATCCAAACTCCTTGCGGCAAATGACGGAGGGAGACTTTATTATTGACGCTCGCGGCCGGAGATATTTCAGTAATGACGCGCTGATTTCCGGGCTTCGTCAGTTCGCAACGCCCGCAATGCAGTTTGCCCTCGGCGGAATACCTTCTGCGAACGTCTTTATGATTGATGAAACCTCGCGTTCAATAGTGAGCGAGGCCGTTCAGCGCGCTGCACCACTTGCCCGGAGATAACGGGCGGCAGGAGCAGGTGACAGACGGCAGGAGCAGGCGGCAGACGGCAGGAGCAGGCGGCAGACGGCAGGAACGGGCGGCAGGACCAGGACCCTGAAAAAACACATTTGTCATTCTCTTTATTTCTCTTTTGACATTTTCATTCGCGGCTATTCGTGACCCATCAATGTGTAGCAAACGTGAGTACTGCTCGCTTGGCCAAATGGCAAATGAAAACTGTCAAATGTTAAATGGAAAATAGTTGCGCTGTCACTAGCCCTGCTCCTGCCGTCTGCCGCCTGCTCCTCTCTCCGTCTACCTCCTGATCTCAACCTCAACCGGTCTGGCGTCGCCAGCATCATAACCTTCAGGCCAATTGGAGATGTTGATACCGTAGGGCCAATCTGTCTCGGCCTTCACTTCAAAGCGAATTGTTAATGGCACGCCCCGCATCGCAGGCAGACGCGCGAGGAGTTTGTTGATTCGCCATTCCTGAACCTGAGCGCGTCCAGGCGCTTCGGCACTAACCAGAACAGAGCCACAGTCAATACCATTCAGCAGAAGCGTCACTCGTGTCTTGATGTCGTCGGGCCGGGCATCGACTGGAGGCACTGGCTGAATATGCGCGCGCACCAGGATCTCGGCCACACGACGCCGGTCTTCACGAGCTGGCACAACATATTCGATATACCCAACGCCGAAGCCCCATATGTATCCAGGCCCGTTGCCAATTTTTTCGAACCTTTCTCTTATCGCCGTCTGGGGTCTGAAGCGATAAAGAAGCGATTTATCTTCGTGCAGGTAAGTCTGGGGTACCGTTTCCGGATCGCCCGGTGGACGGGCCCACGCAAATTGGCGCGGCACCAGGTGCCGCTCCGGGTAGGTTAGGCCAGCCGGGGGGTCAGCCGATCGGAGCTCGGTAAACATCTCAGCCGCGCGACGAATTTCAGCGAACAAGTCCTCATCACGCGATACCGAGTAGGTAACACCATAACCCCGTCGAGGATCCGGAGTGAGTATCCAAAACATCGCGCCACCTGAACCGGCGCGGACATTAGCTTCGAAGAAGGCGCGAAACCATTCGACTTGTGAAAAACCTCGATAGCCGTCGAGCGCCATGCCAAACTCGCCGAAGACAAATGGTTTCCCGATCGTGAACGCAGCAGCAGCACGATTGTCAATGAACTCACGCAGGGCGGCCGGCGAATCCACAAAACTATCGGTATCGTCTCGGGGATAATTATGGATATCGCAGTAGTCGACATCAGGCAGTACATGATCTGCGAGCCATTCGCGACGTTCTACGGCTGTGCGATATCCCCAATCTCCGGGAGCGATAATATGGTTCGGGTCGAGCGACTTGAGGTAAGCACTCATCTCCCGAATCCAGGCGCGCCGTTCCGACCACCGGCCCGTAATTGCTTGCGCCTCATTCATCAGTTCCCACCCAAAGATGGTCGGGTCATCACGATAGAGCATTCCCGTTAACGTGTTGCGACGCAGCACTACCTTTTCCAGGTGTTCACGATAAAGACGCCGCGCCTCTTCGTTTGTGTAAAAGAGCATCGCGCGCTCCGGATTTATCCCGTAACGAAACCCGGTGTCTGCAGCATCGCTAATCCCCGCCCAGCGCAGGTATTGTGTGATACCTCCCGTATCGCGCCACCAATTGCCGAGACACAGTTGTACCCGAAGATTGCTGCGCGCGGCCTCCGCGAGCACCTTGTCGAGATGAATGAAAGCCTCTTCATTCCATTGCCCTGGCGCCCAGCGAAACGGATGGGTTCGTGGCCAATCAGCGAGATCGGCTACCGGGCCAATGTCGTTAGGTCCACCTTCACCGGAAGCCCACACGCGAACTACGCCCACTCCCGCCCGGGCCGCTTGCTTTAGGGTTTCGGACATGCGCTCCCTATCCTCATCACGATACATCACCGAAACATTTGCGCCGACAAAACGGAAGGGGCGCCCGTTAACGGTAAAGCGGCTGCCGCGAACCTTTACAAAACCTGTCCGGCTATCAGAAGAAGGTAAACTTCTTTCAGTAGTTCGTAAGATGAAAAAGACCGCGCCCACAACAACTGCGAGCGCGGCCAGGAACAGACCTCTTGGTAAGTGAGCCAAACTCAGGGTTCTCACATCAGCGGGGATTCGTTAGTCGCACAAAGCCCATGATCGTACAAACAGCCCCTAGGACCACAAACAAGTTAAAGAAGGCTCCTACCCCGAGGGCGGTGCTTAGATCCTGGGAGTTCTGCATCAATCCGACTGACATGACTACTCCGAATAGCACAAAGTGTAGATGATAGAGAATCAGGCAGACGGCGGCGTAAGAAAACCATCGGGCTGATGGTCCATAGGCGGGAGCTCGGGCAAAACCGAGAACCGCAGCGATCAACCAACCGATCCCACCGGCGATCAGGAGAATCAACACGATGGGGAAAAAATATATTGGTTCCGTAGCTCGGATGTTTTGCTGAAATAGAATCAGGAAAGGATGCATCTACTGAAAGTCTCCTATAGTAAGTTCGGGGAATCTCGAGATAATAAACCAAGCGCCGTTTGCGCACCTTCAAATGCAGGTGATGCACAAACGGCGTTAAAGATCTCCCGTCTAACAGCAGGCCGCGCGCGCATGCCGCCGCAGTCGACCGGAAGTACCCCTAAATTGAACCCCGGGGGTCCGACCGGTCTCTCTATTGCGTGATGTGAATCTCCTCTTCTTTATTAACGTGACCCAGAAAGTACAGGAGCGCGCAGATAAAGAAAACCACCGCCGAGCCGATAGCCCACCACATGTTATGTGCCCCTGCCTCTGCTCCCGGCGTGGCTACGAAGAGGTAAAACTTGTAAATCCCAAAGATCAACGCGGCCAGACCTATAATTACGGCCAGTGCGTCTTTAATTTTCATCTTCAACCTCCGGATGAGTTGTATGAAGGTTAAGGAAAAAGCCGTTAATCTTATTTGTGCAACATGTTAACGCCAGCGGGTCAAGAGTTCAAGCCTTAGCCTGCGGCAGTTGTGTCCTGCCGGCGCCCGCGCGCCGGTTTCAGAATGATACGTTGGTCTCCCTGGCGCCGCGTGATGCGCTCCCGGTCAAGGTATTCCATCAGGGGAATGGCGTATTTTCGAGAGACTCCGGCGAGATTCTTGAAAGTGGCCACATCGATGGTCCGGCTAGGCTCATGATCATCGCCATAATCCTGGACTCTTTTTTTTAAGGCCTCGAGCCGGCGGCGAGCGAAACACAGATCGCCCTCAATTCGAACTACAGCACCCTCATCTAGTAGGTGTTGCATCACCTTGCGGGCCTGGGTTCGCTCACTTCCGGCTACACCGGCGCGCTCGATTGCTTCGTTCAGTGAAGGTGGCTCCAGACCCGCTTTTTCATAGATGGATTCGAGAAGATCTCGCAGCTTAGCATCGACTCCCGTAAATTGGGGCTTATGCTCGCTACTGCGCACCATGTCCTTTTCCGCAACCAGGGTGCCGCCCTGCTCCAGTTGTCGGAGTACCGTGCGAAAGACTTCTTGTGGCGTGTGGCCAAAGACGCGCTCTCGCAAAATCTCGCGTCCGAGACCTTTTGCTAACGGCTCCCGGAGATGATGTGCCTTAACTTCAGCTACCGCTGCGTCACTCAATCGTTGGAAATTGGCGCTGGCGATCAATATGCCCTCACAGTCTTTTATAACTCCTTGTTCAAGTGCTTCACCGCAAACCTTACGAAGTGCCGGCTCGGACCAGCCAGTCCGCGCCGTTAGCTCAGCCAGACGTAGCCCTTGATCGTTTGCAGCTTGAATAAACGCTGAGATTCGGGCAGTGCCGTCTGCGCCGAGCATCGCTTGCAGCCAGCCAGTTATTTGCTTCAGATCCTTCGCACGATGCTTTGAAGCAAAGGGGTCCAGGACCTCGCCTCCTGCGATGGTCTGGGAGGGCGCATAAGAGCGAATGATAAAGCGCTCCTGTGCTACAGCTATGACCGGCAACTCCAGGCTGATTTGAGCAAAACCAGTCTGCCCGGGAGCAATTTCACTGGCTTCATTCAGCACGCGCACTCGGCCAAGTACTTCCGCTGCATGGATGTGAAAACGTACGCGAGTGCGAGAGCGCAACGGCCGCGCCGCTCCAGGCAAAACCTCGAGTTGGACATCCATCATCTGGGTGGGCTTCAACCGACCAATCGGGGCGAGCATCATGCCACGTTCAATGGCAGACAATTCCACACCTCCGAGATTGACCGCTGTGCGTTGTCCTGCCGCAGCTCGATTGACAGTCTTCCCGTGCACCTGAAGTCCGCGCGCTCGCACTGGTAGGCCGCCGGGCAGCAACTCAAGTTCGTCGCCTTCGACAATCTCACCGGAAACGAGCGTCCCGGTCACGACAGCGCCAAAGCCCTTCATAGTGAACGCACGATCAACCGGTAAGCGAGTTACAAAATATGCAGGTCTCAAAAACGTTTGCGAAGCTACCTTCCGCAGCGCCTCTTTTAGCTCATCCAAGCCAACCCCGGTTCGAGCGCTCACAGAGACAATGGGAGCTCCCTCGAGAAACGAACCTGCGACTAACTCGTTAGCTTCCGCACGGACCAGCGGAAGCAGTTCCTCTTCAGCAAGATCAATCTTGGTGATAACGATCAAACCATTCTGCACGCCGAGCAGACGGCAGATGTCGAAGTGCTCACGTGTCTGTGGCATCACTCCTTCGTCAGCGGCAATTACCAGCGCCACAGCGTCAACGCCATGCGCGCCTGCCAGCATATTTTTCACAAAACGCTCGTGACCAGGCACGTCAACGAACGCGACCTTCACATCGCCGAGGTCAAGATCAGCGAAGCCGAGATCGATGGTAATGCCGCGCCGCTTCTCTTCCGGCAGGCGATCAGGATCCTTGCCCGTCAGAGCGCGCACCAGGGCACTCTTGCCGTGGTCTATGTGTCCCGCGGTACCTAAGATGATGGATTTCATGGGAAGGCTTAAATCGTAAATCGTAAATCGGGATTAGTAAATCGTAAATCGGGATTGCCTCGATCAATTGAGTGCTCAAATGAGAAATCCAGGACTTGGTGACCTATAAAATGTCCAGACCCGGCGAATCCACCAAATCACACGAACCAACACTAAGTATCCGTCGTGTGACATCAAGTCCTGTTCGTGAGACATGCGAGGTATAATTCTATAGAGTTGCCGAAAGTTGCAGAAAAAGCTGTATTATCGGCTGCTTAATCAGGTGCGGCCCAACGCTGTTCCACCGGACGGCTCGACGCATGTTTCTCAAACAATCTTGTCACTTCGCTGCTTGAGTAGTTTCGCTCGCCGCCGGTGAACAGCAGCGTCAGGTTGCTACTTTCTTGCTAACGAAGAGGGCTATGTATAAAAGAAAAATCTTGTTGGTGACTCTTTTGATTTTAGTGACGATTGGTAGCTGGTACGGATTCTTTATGAGAGGTATACCAAGCCCATTCTTCTCTCGGTTTTCTTTAAGAGAGTTGGTTAAAAAGAATGGTTCTACCTCCGGTCTGCTATGTGCAGAGGGGGGAATCGGAGCCGCGCGTGGTGGCGGTGGTGGCGTAGATTCTAACCGAGCTACTTTTAGTAAGAGTGAGACATTTTCGTGCCAGATCAAATCATCCGGCGCTAATAAATTTGACGAACCGGAATTAATCTCTTCCCTCAAAAGAGATGTGGAGGAAGAGGAAGAGATAAGGCGGAGTGGCTTGAAGATTAAGAATTCAGAAAGTCCTAATTCATCAAGCTTTTACTTTGAATATGAAGAAGAAGATGAGATGAAAGGACGAGTAGAAAGTTTTGGAGAAAGAAGAGAGCGGTATTACGTTTTGGAAGCATCGCTCAGGGAGAGTGGCGAAAGAAAAACAGAATGATGAAAGGGTAAGCGCAACCTAACAACTCATTCAACCGGACGCGCCGATAACAATCTTTTCATGATGCTTCCTTCGGCGTAGGTAAATGCCATTCGCGGAGCGCCGGTTAATTAGGGCGGGCGTTGGGCAACAGCTAGTCGCGAGTAGTTGAAGGGTCGCAAATGACTATGAGACGGCTTGTGCTTCATCTTGGTATCGCGCTCTTAGCGTTTGTTGTTGGGGCAATCGCTGCAACTCTCTGGAAGTCTCAATTTAGTCGCTCGCAAGCACCCACTATCGTGACACAAGCGGTTGAAGAGGAATGGCCTCTGACGAGGCAGATCGTTTCGAGATCGCTACAATCTCATAGCTTCAGAACCGATAAACTCCGCAGAAACAGCAATGATGAAATTGTTTGGCGCTGGCTGAGAGAGTCAATTCGGCGATACCCGCAGAATTGGGTAAAGCTCAACATCTCGGATAATGAGGGTTATGGTGTAGTGCTTTACCCGCTTAAAGTCTTGGAATCTACCGAATTTGACCACCGCAACAAAGAACTGAAAGAAAAAGGGCTACCCTCTCTAGCAAAAGGCAAACGGTACCTGCCAATGAACTTATATCAAGGCAATATCATTTGTCCGAGTTGGTCAGGATTGATAGATGTAGAAGAAGCCAAGCTGGTCTATTTTGTCGGCGAGTCCGGATGAACCCACCAGCCCAACAAACAAGCTGTTGCAGCGGACGGCTCAATAGCATGCTTCTCAAACAACTCCATTACTTGGGTGCTTGTTTGGTGTTCGACCGCCGCCGGTGAACAGAGGCTTTGGATTGCTTACTTGGTTTTGCGAGGGTTGAACCTAATGCATCTTGAGCGGGGGCAAGCCACCCTTCCTGACCCAGAGGTACACTAACTTGAAATCCTCCCATTAATCTTGAGAGGCTGCCGAGTTGAAAAAAGGATACAAGAATGAAAGTCTGATGGTCAGGAGGGTGGCTTGCCCCCGCTCCGGCTTGGCGATGCAGGACGAGGGATTTCCTGTCCTGTTTCGGCGGCGCCATCCGACGATCTGTTACACCGGACGCCTCGATAGCATGCTTCTCAAACATTATTGTTACTTCGCGGCTTGTGTGGCTTTCGCTCGCCACTGGTGAACAGCAGCGTTATGCTGCTGTCGCCTTCCTCTCGCTCGGAGTATAATGGGGCGTGAGCGGTGACGATCGATCCAAGTACCGGCGATTGAGGTTTTGAGCCGGGGCGTCAGGATAAGGCTTGGCTTCAGCCATTCAATCCTGTTCTCAGGAGCGCCAACCTCATTATCGCGCCGCTCACTTTCTTTGTTTCCCCTGGCAGCTTCTGTTTTTTTTCACCCGAACCGCGGCATAACAAGCTTGCAGCTGACGCCTCGATAGCATGCATCTCAGCATCTTTCTTGCAGCGCAGGTGAATGCCTGCGCTCGGCGCAGCTGAAGCGCAACCTTATGTTTCTGGTTGAATGATTCTGGAATCGTCATGAGAGTAGCGTATACGGTTCTGTTGCTTCTTTCAGCACTGTTCGTAACGGACAGCGTGGTGTCTACCCACCGAAGAATCTCTGCTCCAAAGTGCACACTAGTCGCAGCAGTTGAGAGGTTAAAAACCTCGAAGGCGGTCTTCTCTGGTCGTGTGATTGAAATAAAGGAGTCAGAAGGGATTCAGGTGGTAAGGTTCAGCGTGTCCAAATCGTGGAAGTACGTTCGTGCGAGCGAGGTAACAGTAACCAATTATGTCCACCATGAAGGCCCCTATTTCCATCAAGGCAAAACCTATTTGGTTTACGCTCACCTACGCAAAGGTAAACTTTCGACAGGCGGATGTTCTGGAACAATGCATGGCGAAAGCTAAAGAGATCGTTCTGCAATTCGTAGAGCAGATCAACTCGCAAAATGTTGATGGGTTATGCAGCTTGATGTCTGAACAACATCGCTTTATTGATGCCTTCGGAGCAATAGTTCAGGGGCGCGAGCAGATGCGTCAAGCATGGTAGGATATTTTCATCTCGTGCCCGATTATCAGATTTTGCTTGAAGAAGTATTCGAGTATGGCAATGCTGTTGTGGCTTTCGGAACTGCTGGCGGGACATATGCCCCTAACGGTGAGTTATTAGAACAAAACAAGTGGCAAGTTCCCGCAGCTTGGCGAGCATCAGTTAGTGATAATTTTCTTACAGAGTGGCGTGTTTATGCTGATAATGAGCCTCTCAGGCAGTTAATGCGTAAATAGAGCCACTGAGCAAAACCCACGCAATGCAAAAAGAAACAACTTCTCAGCGAAGTGCGTTGGTCGATACCCTTGCGCTTCTCACGACAGCTCAGATGACAAGCCAGGGTAACTCATGGCGGATGGTCAGTAAAAGACGTCCTCGCCCATTTGGCTTCTCTGTGTTTCTCCGTGTCTCCGTTATCTCGCTTCGCAGCCGCGGCCGAAGCACCTACTTGAGTTTCACCTTGCTACACAACCTCAGTGAGGGTAAACCGCCCTTCCTTACCTGCGAGAGTTTCCCACTTGCAGCTCAGTTCGAGGCGGGCGCCCCTCCCTATAACGTAACGCCTGAATTAGTCGGCTCGATGCACCGCGCGACGGATGAGCTGAAGCAAGCCGGCGCCGCCGAGAACGAAGATGTCTGAACTGTCTCCTAAGAACGCAGCAGCAATCGAGGAGATTCACAGACGGTGGATCGGGGAAGAACTCGCGGGAAACAAGTCTCAAATAATCGAACTCTGCACGAATGACGTTACGTGGATACCATCAGACGCCCCTCCCCTTGTCGGGAAGGAAGCGATTGCGCAGTACTTGCATGATAACGCCGTGGATCTGAAGGATGTCCGGATCAGTGACGTGGTGATTCGCGGCAGCAACTCAGTGGCTTACCTTATCAGCGGGTATCGCTCTCGATTTGTGGCTAATGGGGCCTCCGACATGCAAGAGGCCACTGGTACGCACTTGTGGGTCCTACAGAAAACAGGAGAAGGCATGTGGCAGATCGCAGTCGTAGCTTGGAGTTCATGGAAGACTCCTTCGTGACGAAACGTCTCCAGCAATTGCGCCAGACCCGCAACAATTTGACGAGGGAGTTTCTCATGAAGTCCGAGCACGATCGCTCAGACCCGGCGGAACCTGAGCACCTCCGGACGCTGCGCCTGATTGGCGCGATCGGGGCGTTACTAGCTGTTCTCGGAATTGCCATCCTCGTGTTCTGGTTCCTAATTCGGGCGCCGCGCTTCTAACCCAACTATGGAGTCATTCCTTCCAGACAGTGTAAAGGCGATCCTGGTGGGGCTGCTTGCGATCCTGTTGCTACTTAACAGGCTCGCCCGCGCGCTCCCGCACGTCGCGTGGCTGCAAAGCTTTCGGCTTCCGGTCATGCGAATAAGCGAGGAGCAAAAGGCAAAACGGCGACGATCGGCGAATCGCCTGGCGGGTCTGGAGATCATTCTCTTAGGTCTCGCGTTGCCGCTCCTTTATTTGTTTTCAACCCTCATTCTCTTCAACGAACCCAAGGCGACCCTCATGATCATCGTAACTGTCTCTTCGGTCTTGTGCATCACGCTTGGGATCTGGGTCTTTGCGCGAAATCTCTAGCTCCAACGAAGCATTTGGTGCATTCAAGAGCGAAGTGGCATAGCGACAGGGTCGTTGACCATGGTTTATTGTCCGGCGGAGCTGGAGACTATCTCCCTGCTCTTGACATACGCGCATGCCCGGTCCAAGTTTATTTTCCGGTACCGTAAGAGTTGTATGACAGTGGCAATATTGGGAGTGTCCAGTGAAAGCATCCGTCTTTATCGGCACCAGCCTCGACGGTTTTATCGCTCGAGCCAACGGTGACCTCGATTTCCTACCGCCGGGTGGTGGTGAACCCCACGGCTATGATGAGTTTATGGCCAGGGTTGATGCGTTGGTTATCGGCCGCAAGACTTTCGAGACGGTCTTGGCCTTTGAAACGTGGCCCTATGGTGAGAAACCCGTTTTCGTGCTCAGCACTCGGACGCTCGCTCCCGCCCCGCTTGGGGCTGTGGTAGAGCGCATGTCAGGGAATCCGACCGACATCGTGTCGCAGCTTGCCGCCCGCGGCATCCGGCATGTTTACGTTGATGGCGGGATCACCATTCAGCGCTTTCTCCGTGCCGGGGTCATTCAGCGCCTTATCATCACACGCGTTCCAGTGCTCATCGGGGATGGGATCCCCCTCTTTGGCGCACTAGAGCGAGACATAGCCCTCAGGCATGTTGCGACGCGGCAATACGCCAGCGGCCTCGTTCAGAGTGAATATGTTGTGGGCGCCTAACTGGATTTGAACCGATGAAGTTCACCAAACTGATCCTGAAAAACATTCTGCGCAACAAGCGGCGCACGCTGCTCACGATCTCGAGTCTTGTTGTTTCGCTGTTCCTCATTATTACCCTGGGCACGATATTGACCGAGTTAAGCCGCGGCGGCGAACAAGCAAATCCGCTGCGCCTCATTACGCGACATGCTGTTTCTCTGAGTTTTACTATCCCCATTGCTCACCAGCAACAAATTGCGAGCGTTCCGGGGGTTAAGAGCGTGATCCCATTCAGTTGGTTTGGGGGGATTTACAAAGACGAAAGAAATTTCTTCGCCAATTTTGCTGTCGATGCAGGCAAGTTACGGGAAGTGATGCCTGAGTTAGTTATGTCTGATGCTGAGTGGCAGGCATTCATCAGCGACAGGCAAGGCGCAATCGTCGGGCGAAAACTTGTGAAATTGTATGGCTTCACCAACGGCCAACGAATTACGCTCAGAAGTCCGATCTACGACAAGAGTGTTGAATTCATTGTGCGCGGCGTGTGCGCAGGTGGTGATGAGAAGACGCTCTTCTTCCATCATGAATACATCAATGAGCTGATTCCCGCTCAGCGCCGGGACCGTGTAAGCACATTCAGCATTCTGGCTAATTCGGCTGAGGATGTGCCCCGCATCGCCCAGGCGATTGATTCGATATTTATCAACACAGACGCGCCCACCAAGACTGAGAGCGAACGCGACTTCGCCATAAGCTTTGAGACGATGATGGGAGGCGTCAAACAGTTCATGTATGGCATCATGGCGGCAATAACGTTCTCGCTCTTGCTGGTCATGGCCAATACCATGGCGATGACTGTCCGCGAACGAACCAGGGAAGTGGGAATGCTGAAAGCACTCGGATTTCAGCGACGGATGATTGCCTGGCTCTTTATCGGAGAGGCGTTGCTGGTAACGACCGTCGGAGCATTGCTCGGCATTGGCGGCGCAATGATTCTCTTCAACTCGATCGACCTGAGTCTATATGTTCCTAACTTTCAGGTCTTTGTGCCCACAACGCGCACGTTGTTCGCCGCTTTAGCATTATCGATTTTCGTTGGGGTAATGAGTGTTACCTATTCTGCCTATCGAGTGTCGGGTATGACAATAGCTGACGCCTTGCGGAGTACTGAATAGTGGCCCTGCCGTTCAAATACAATTTACGAAACGTCGTCGTTCGCAAATCGAGCACGTTGGCTACTGCTTTTACCATTGGCTTGACTGTAGCAGTTTTCCTGATGGTGATGGCCCTGGCGCACGGAATTGATCTCACTTTGGCGAGTAGCGGTGAGCCGCTTAATTTGATTGTCCTGCGCGAGGGCAGCACGGCTGAGCTAAACAGTTCGGTATCGCGCGAGAATCTCAACGATTTGATCTATCTGGATGGCGTGGCGCGCGAAGGCGACACGCCGCTGGCCGCACCCGAAACAATCACACTGATTTATAGGGCGCGAAAGGGCATGAGTCAGGGCTCGAATGTGACTGTTCGGGGCATCGGCACAATGTCAAACCGGTTGCGGTCCGGTTTCCAGCTTTTGACTGGCCGTATGTTCCAGCCGGGACTGACTGAGGCGATCGTATCTAAGCGGATCGCCGAGCGCTTTCAGGGCCTTGACGTAGGAGATAAGTTTCGCGTGCAGACGACCGACTATACAGTGGTTGGTCTGTTTAATGCTGGTGGCAAGGCTTTCGAGTCGGAGATCTGGCTGGACGTAAATTCCCTGGCCAGCGCTACTAAGCGTGAGACCTTCTCTTCCGTGCTTTTGCGGGCAGCAGATGCAACCGCACTAAATTCATTGGCAAAGAGAATCACTGACGACCAGCGATTACACCTGAAGGCGCTTCCGGAGCAAGCTTTCTATGAAAGCCAACAGGGCACAGCATCAGGCGTACTTAAGGGTCTCGCAGTCTTCATCTCCTTCATCATGGCTGTTGGCGCCGGCTTTGCGGGCATGAACACGATGTATGCCGCCGTAGCTCGACGAACAAAGGAGATCGGGACGCTGCGAGTGTTGGGATTCAGCCGCCTCAGCATTCTGATCGCTTTTGTATTGGAGTCTCTGGCAATCGCCGTACTTGGCGTTGGTATCGGCGTGTTGCTTGCGCTGCCATTAAACTTTGTCTCCACCGGAACAGCAAATTGGGCTACGTTCAGCGAAATCGCTTTCAATTTTCGCGTGACGCCTGCATTAGTTGGAGCGGCACTTATCTTTGGCGCAGGAATAGGTTTTCTAGGTTCACTGCTGCCAGCAATTAGGGCCTCGCGATTTCGAATAGTAGATGCGCTACGCGCCTGATTATTCTGGAGACAAAATATCGTGAGTTTGCTTTGTATCTGCAGGGCAGAGGTGACGGATTGAATGGCTACAAATCCGCAGACTCCGGAAGATACCCGGAACCTCAATGAACGTCTCAGAAGCCTGAGGATAGATCGCACTTCAGGACCGTCACGTTCTGAAAGGAATCGTATCCCGAAGGTTCTGTTACTCGCGTTGTCGGCGTTAATAGTCCTGTTGGCCATCGGTTATTTCTATTTTTTCTCCGCGCCGAAGACTATCTCCGTGGCCCAGGTCAAACTTGAAAACGAGATCCCTTCGCAGGGGAGTAGCGTACTCTCCGCCTCAGGATATGTCGTGGCTCACCACAAGATCGCTGTTGGGTCTAAGGTGATGGGACGCGTGGCCTGGATCGGAGTGGAAAAGGGCGACAAGGTGGCCCAGGGACAAGTGCTCGTACGCCTCGAGGACAATGAATTCCGAGCGCAGTCAAATCAGGCTCGGGCGAATCTGGCAGCTGCCCAGGCTCGGCTTGATCAATTGCGTACCGGCTCTCGGCCACAGGAGAAGTTGAAGGACAAAGCAGCCGTCCTGCAAGCTGAAGCAAATGTGAAAAAGGCTGAAGCCGACTATGAACGTTCCGAGCGACTCTATCGAGCTGGCGTTTCATCTAAGGCCGAACTCGATCACGCAATTGCTGAACGCGATACTGCACGCGCTCTGCTTGAGGCAGCCCGGCAAGCGAGCGTCATGACCGACATCGGTCCACGTACCGAGGAGATAAGAGCGGCCGAGGCTCAGGTGAGGCAGATGAAAGCTGCTCTCGACTATGCCGAAACTCAATTAGCCGGAACAGAAATAAAGGCGCCTGTTTCCGGAACTATCCTGCAAAGAATCGTGGAACGGGGTGAGATGGTAACTCCTTCGGCCTTCGGCGAATCGGGCGCCCGAACGTCGGTGGTTTCTCTGGCGGATCTCAACGATCTACAGATCGAGTTGGATATCAGTCAGGTAGATTTCGCTCGCTTAAAGATGGGCCAACAGTCGGAGATCATTCCAGAGGCTTTCCCCAATTTGAAGTACAAAGGATTCATTGTCGAGATTGCCCCGGAAGCAAATCGCGCGAAGGCTACCGTGCAGGTGAAGGTAAAAGTAGAAAACCCGGACGACCGGTTGCGACCGGAGATGAATGCGCGAGTGAACTTTCTGGCTGACTCTACAGAAGGCGGGGCTAGCGTTGCTCCCCGAGTGCTAGTTCCTAAAGCGGCTGTTTTGAGGAAAGATGGAAGCGCCTTTGTTTTTGTGATTAAGGGTCACAATGTAGAGCTGCGCTCTGTACGGCTGGGTGAGGAAGCATCGGGTTTCTATTATGTGCTGGAAGGGTTAAGCGGCGGTGAGTTAACAGCAACCACGGGAGTCGATAAGCTGCGCGATGGCGACCGCGTGAAGATAAGTAACTGAGGAAGCAATGATAAGTGATAAGTGATGAGTGATAAGCACTCAGCACTCAGTACTCAGTACTCAGCACTCAGTACTGTTAGGTTATTACCAACAAATCTCAAACCAAAATGGCGGAACCGGTGATACAAGTCCACAATGTAAGCAAGCGCTTTGTCCGCGATGGCTTTGAAATTGTCGCCCTCGATCATGTCAATCTGGAAATTCAGCGCGGCGATTTTATGGCGTTGATGGGTCCAAGTGGCTCCGGAAAATCAACGTTACTAAATCTGCTGGCGGGCATCGACCGCTGCTCGGAAGGCGAGGTCGATGTGCTGGGTACCAATCTTGCCGGCATGAGTGAAAGCCGGCTGGCAGTCTGGCGCAATAGCCATATTGGTTACATCTTTCAGACATTCAATCTGGTTCCCGTGCTGACAGCCTTTGAGAATGTTGAATTACCGTTGCTCTTGACCAGGTTGTCCAAGAGGGAGCGAAGGAAGAATGTGGAAACTGCCCTCGACCTGGTGGGTCTTGCCGATCGCATGCATCATCAGCCGCGCCAGTTGTCAGGAGGACAGGAACAACGCGTAGCTATCGCCCGGGCGATTGTCACCGATCCCGAATTGATTCTGGCAGACGAGCCGACCGGTAACCTGGATGCACGTTCCGGCGAAGAGATTCTCAATATTCTCACCATACTCAATAGAGAGCTGAAAAAAACCATTGTGCTCGTTACTCATGATCCACATGCCGCCAGTTACGCCACTCTCGAGCGACATCTGGAGAAGGGTGTGTTACTCGAAGCAGGCTCCGTGGCAGCAGACTCAGCGTGAGCGATTTTTGGGAAATTGTAACCCCGCGGCAAGAAGTGGGTAGGGCTATTTCGCAGAGTAAGATTGCAAATCCCCATTCACTTGATCTTGGCTTTTCACCATTCGATTGAAGGTAATGACCATGGATGAACACGAGTCTTTGCGCAAACACCTTGAGAGGTTACTTGACTGGGAAGATGCGCACGTCAACTTTGACACGGCAATCGACGGGATACCAGTTGAGCTTCGAGGAGTTGCACCCGACGGACTACCCTACACGCTCTGGCAGCTTGTCGAGCACCTTAGACTTACGCAGTTTGACATACTCGACTTCTGCCGCAATGCAGCTTACGTCGAGCTAATGGCGGAGGGCTATTGGCCATCATCTTCAATGCCCCCAACCAGCACGGCATGGGAAGAGAGCATTTCGTCGTTTTACAGGGATCGTGAAGAGCTGAAACAACTTGCGCTCGACCCGGGGGTAGATTTATTTGGCCGCATCCCGCACGGCACTGGCCAGACATATTTGCGAGAGTTGCTATTGGTAGCCGATCACAATGCCTATCATGTTGCTCAACTGGTTGCGGTCAGGCGTGCCCTGGGTATTTGGAAGGCTACCTAGCATTGGGAATTGCGGATTTCGGACTTGACTTTCGGCCTGAACCCATACTGAAAAGTCTCAAATTCGCAATCCGCAATTCGGGAGGTAGCTCCAATCCATAAATGGGCCTGCACTTTGGGACGTTCGCCATGAAAACCCGTCAATCCCACCACGTTGATCCTTCTGAGTTTCAGAAACTTACGAAGCGTGAAAGTAGTACGAGATTAGCAAGCCACTTAGTGACATCTCGATAAGCCCCATTTACTCACGCAGAAAACCAACGATTCTTCTGTCTCAACTATGAGTCCGATCAGTCATCTTTTAGTCGGATGGGTCGTGGCCAACATTCCACGCCATGCCAAGCCACGCGAGAGAGCCATGATTGCCCTTGCTGGTGTCGCTCCGGATGTTGATGGATTAGGTATCATCGGCGAGGTCCTAACTCGCAACTCCTCGCAGCCGCTTCTGTGGTGGTCTAATTATCATCACATCTGGGACACAACCTGTTGTACCACTATGATCCTAACATTACCGGTAGTATTAGTACTGGGACCGCTCGGCTAACTGAGCACTGACGTTAAACGACTGATGCTTTCGCCTGACGTGCCTCGCTGCGCGCGACTTTGTCTAGCCGGCGGATTTGGGCCACATAAGCTTGCGCCGTTTCCAACTGGAATAGTTCTCTGTTCTCCAACTCGTCATCCAACACCGGCTCCAGGGCGAGGTCCATATACTCGCGGGCCCGTGCGTCGCTCCTGACTCTGTGATTGATAAGCCATAAGCGCAAGTAAAGAGAGAACCAGCGAAACTGCTTCCAACCTGTTTCGGCCAGGTATTTCGGGTAGAAGAGCCAAGACGGTTCGACCCGAAAACCAGACCGGCGATCGCGGCGAAACTTGCAGCGCAGAAAGCCGCCCTCGAGTGGGTGAATCTTCTCAATTCCAATGCAGCCCTTAAACCAGGTAATGAAGAACAGCGCCTTTCCGGGGCTCAGCCCGGTCGCCATTGCCCGCCGTAAAACCGTCTCAATGTGCCCAGTGGTGTAATAGGTCTCCCAAGCCAAACGATAAGTTTGCTGCCACTCTTCGCGCGACATGCGTGGATGTTGGCTGGTTACATGGTTAAGGTCATACCTGTTCATGTCCGGATCCATCCACGTTCCTGACTCATGCAACTTGCGATGATCTTCCGATCCAGGAAGCGGCGTCAGATAGAAGAACTCCAAGAGATCGACTGGCAATTCTTTTTGGATTACCCGGATGTCGCTGAGGATTGAGTCAGGTGTGTCTCCTGGGAAACCGAGTATGTAGCCACAATAGGTCAACACTCCCACCTGCTTCCATGCGAGCAGCATCCTCCGATACTCCGTAATCTTGTTCTGCGGTTTCTTCGCACCGAGAAGACTGTCAGGGTTGATGTTTTCCAGACCTATGAAAACCCGCTTGACCCCGGCCCGCGCCGCTTTCTCGATGAAGTTCGGCAGCCGGTGACAGGCCGTATCTACCTGGATAATAAACTTGATTCGTAGCTTCTCGACTTCACGCAACTGAATCAGACGATCCAGAATGGCCTCCCAATTACGGTTACGAGCGAAGTTGTCATCCGTGATAAAAAAGCTATGAATACCCTGAGCAACATTGGCCCGCACGATCTGTTCGATGTCGTCAGGAGAACGGCGGCGTGATTTCCGACCCTGGACGTTGATGATCGTGCAGAATGAACATTGAAAAGGGCAGCCGCGCCCGGCATCGAAGCTGGTATTAGCGCCAAAGGTCCGTTTCACCCTTGCCACCGGCAGCAAAGGCATTGCTGCGTTTTCCAAGTCAGGCAAGTCATTCATAAAATTGTAAGCGGGCTGGAGCTTCCCTTCCCAGGCATCCCGCAGCACTTGGCCCAGCCGATCTTCAGCTTCGCCCGCAAAAAGCGATATTCCCATTTCCTCAGCTCGGCTGACGTCCGGATCGCGCTCCTTGAGCATGGCAATGGTACCGGAGACATGAACCAAAGAGGGAGCAAATTGACTCGCGAATCTGGAGGTTCTAAGATGATCGCGCAGAGAAAGTAGCGGCTCTGAGCGCAAGCCATCCACCATCACACAAACCAGCTTGGCGCGAGGATATTACCGGATCACTCGACGCACGAATAATGCAACCTTCTCAATCCCTTCCAGTGGATCTTTCAGCCGGAAAGAAATTCGGGCATTACCAGGTTCTCTGTTCTCTTGGAGCAGGAGGCATGGGAGAAGTATATCGTGCTCGAGACAGCCGGCTTGGTCGCGAGGTCGCTATCAAAGTCCTTCCCACAGAAATGGCTGCCGACTGCGAACGGCTTGAACGCTTTGAGCGCGAAGCTCGTTCCGCGTCAGCTCTAACCCATCCAAACATCGTCACGATCTACGAGCTTGGGCAGGTAGAATCAACTCGCTACATAGCTATGGAGCTCGTCGAGGGCCACACGCTTCGGGAACTGCTGAACGCCGGTCCGATACCAATGCGAGATGTTGTTCAGATTGTCTCGCAGATCGCAGACGGGTTGGCGAAAGCGCACGAAGCCGGCATTGTCCACAGGGATTTGAAACCAGAAAATTTGATGATCACCACAGACGGGCAGGCGAAAATTCTTGATTTTGGACTGGCTAAGATCCGGCCCACAGATTGCGATGAGCTGTCTCAGATGTCTACCGTTGTGGGAGCCGAAACGCGGCCAGGTGTGTTGTTGGGTACCGTCCGCTACATGTCGCCAGAACAAGTGCGTGGCCAACCTGTCGATTTCCGAACTGATCAGTTCTCGTTAGGCTCGGTGCTTTACGAAATGATTACGGGAACACCACCCGTGCGAGGGAACACAGCAGCAGACATGATCAGTGAGATCCTCCAGAGCGAGCCGGAGGCCGTGGCCTCGCTCAATCGTGAGGCTCCCGCACCACTCTGTTGGACCATTGAGCGTTGTCTCGCAAAGGACGCAGAGAAACGTTACCTTTCGACTCGCGATCTGGCACAGGATTTCGCCGCAATACGCGACAGGTTTTCACAACTAACCTACCGGCACCACGAAACACGTCCCAGCAACCTGCCAATACAGCTAACCGCATTTATTGGACGTGAAAAGGAAGTTGCTACTCTTAAGGAACTCTTACTCCGGCCGGACGTCATGCTCGTTACCGCCGACGGGCCTGGTGGCGTCGGCAAGACCAGGTTGGCTTTGCAGGTGGCGGAGGAACTTGTCGATCAATTCCCTGGTGGCGTTTACTGTGTCCCACTGGCCGCGATCACCGATCCGACCTCAATCCCTTCGTTAATCGCGCAGACGGTTGGACTCAGAGAAACTGGAGTTCAACCTGAGATTGCCCTGCATCAATACCTGCAAAGCTCCTTGTCCGCACCAACACTCCTGGTCCTCGACAACTTCGAGCATTTGCTGAACGCCGCACAGCTGGTCGCGGAACTGTTGGCGTTACGATCGAGCGTTAAGATACTGGTAACGAGCCGGGCACCCTTACACATTTACGGTGAGTACGAATTTCCCGTGCCGCCGCTCGCCGTGCCTGATCCTAAAGCTCTGCCTCCGCCTAATGCTCTCCTGGAATATTCGGCGCTAGCCCTTTTCGCGGAAAGAGCCACCGCCGTCAAGCCCGACTTCAAACTCACCCAGGAAAACGCATCGGCGGTAAGCGAGATTTGTGCCCACCTGGATGGTCTGCCTCTCGCCATCGAGCTCGCAGCTGCCCGCATCAAGCTCCTCTCGCCAGCAGCAATGCAGAAGCGCCTGGCGAGCCGGCTACAACTATTGACCGGGGGCGGGCTGGATCGTCCTGCGAGACAGCAAACTCTTCGGGGAGCCATTGACTGGAGTTACGATCTGCTAACGCCGGCTGAGCAGCAACTTTTCAGAAGACTTTCGGTTTTTGTGAGCGGCTGTACTCTGGAAGCCGTAGAGGCTGTATGTAATACAAAGGGCGACCTGGAACTGGATCCCCTCGAAGGAATGGCTTCGATGGTGGATAAAAGCCTCTTGCGGCAAATTGAGCCGCTTGAAGGCGAATCACGATTCATGATGCTGGAAACGATACGGGAGTACGGACTGGAGAAGTTAAGCTCCAGCGGCGAAGAGGTGGCAATAAGACGGGGTCATGCTGCTTATTTTCTTGTGTTGGCCGAAGAGGGTGCGTCCGACTTTCCCGAGACTGAGCGTACGGATTGGTTAAACCGCTTAGAAGTCGAACACGATAATCTTCGGTCAGCCTTAGAGTGGTTAATAGATAGCAAGGGTGCAGACTGGGGTCTACGGCTGGGCGGCGCGTTGTTCCGATTTTGGGAGACGCGCGAGTATCTCGCGGAAGGTCGCGACCTTCTGGGTAAGCTGTTGTCCATCGGAGAGGCAACTCCAAACAAGGTAAGGGCTCGAGCGCTTTTCGCATCCGGAGTTCTGGCGGGAGTGCAGGGAGATTACGTGTCTGCTAATAAGAGCATTGAGGAGAGTTTACTGATCTCTCAGGATTTGGGAGATCAAAACGGTATGGCAGTGGCGCTTAACGCCCTCGCCGTGCTTGCGCGTACCCGCGGAGATCTAGCAGCCTCACGCGCGCTCCAGGAGAAGAGTTTGGCCCTGTGGACCGAGATCGGCGATCAGAAGGCCGTTGCCCGTTGCCTCAGCAATTTGTCAAATGTGGTGAGGGCACAGGGTGATTATGTCCGGGCGCGTTCGCTTTCCGCGGATTGTCTCTCAATCTTCCGCGAATTAGGTGATCGTACCGGCATCGCCTGGGCTCTTAATTATCAGGGTGACGTGGCTCGCGGAGAAAATGAATATAATGAGGCGCGCTTACACTACGAACAAAGCCTCAAAGCATTTCAGGAATTGGGTGACAAGTGGGGTATAGCCGGGTCGCTCGCTGATTTGGGAAACCTCGCTCGCGACGAGAAGGATTTTGACGCGGCTGAGTCGCTCTATCACCAAAGCCTGAGAATGTTTCATGAATTGGACCACAAGCGAGGCATCGCGCGCTTGTTGGAATGTCTCGCTTGCCTGACAGCATCCCAAACACAACCAGAACGGTCCCTGCGGTTGGCCGGCGCTGCCGCCTCATTACGCCAAGCCCTGGGCGCGCCGCTCACGCCAGATGAGCAAGCCAAACTTGAACGGCTTCTGGAACCGGCGCGGCAGGCTACGACGCAAGGTGCGACCGCGTGGCTGGATGGCTGGGTGCTCCCTTTGGAAAAAGCTATCGACGAGGCACTCAGACCTGCCACAATATAATTAAATTAGCTAAAAGCATGGAATTGATTAACGGGTGAATGTTTATATCAATTTTGCCGTTGAAGCTACTCGGCGGTCGTGGGGTCGATGAGCCGGCGCACGGCGGAAATGCGATTGGCTGGAAAGCCGCCTCTTCGCGCATGTTCCCGGATCGTATCCTCATCCGGCGCAAGATATACGCAGTAAAGCTTGTCACCGGTAACGTAGCTGTGGAGCCACTGAATCTGGGGACCCATTTCGGTTAGCACATTGCGGGATTTACGAGCGACTTCACGTAGTTCGGCATCGGAGAGGTTTCCGAGACCAGGGATCTCGCGTTCAATAACAAACTTCGGCATGCTTGTCCTCCAGTGATGGCAAATGCTAACAAGAAAATGCTGACTGCTCAAGCCGGAGCCACGCTTAAAGATGGCGACCTTTGTCTCCAGGTCAGCAGGTTCGATATCCGCAATCAGTCCCCACTCAAAAGGGAAAATCGTCTTGAATTGAGAAGGAGCTACCGATGGATCTGAGATCCGTTCAGCGCCCGCTGAAGGAGCAATACCGCAGCGATCCGAATTCTTCTCGAATCACGCTGAAGGCGACAAGCAGCCAGACAGAAACTCCGCTCGCATGTTCGGTGGACGTTGGCAGAACCATTTACGCTTCGGAGGCCCACGCCGGAGTAGGCGGAACGGGAATGGCTGCCTGCTCTGGCGATCTACTGCTCGGCGCGCTGGCTGCATGCGCACAAATTACGTGCCAGTTGGTGGCCACGAACATGGGAATTGCAACGGAAGGCATCGCAGTTACTGTTGAAGGCGATCTAGATCTGCGCGGCACACTGGGTATGGCCAGCGACGTTGCGGTAGGGTTTAGCGAGATTCGAGTTAATTTTGATGTCATTGCGACCGATACTCCTCCTGAGCGACTACGAGCATTGCGGGAGAAGACCGAGCAATATTGTGTAGTGATGCAGACTCTGGTTCGTCCGCCAGCTATTAGAGTCGCGTGGGATTCTTTTAAAGTGGAAGATACAACGTCTTCCGTTTGAACAGCGGAACAGCGATTCCTTATTAATCTGTCATTTGGCCCACAATGCAGACGCTCCGCGATGATCAACCCCATTGCCTAGTTGATGACGAATGAAAAACGGCTAATGAGAAATGGAAAATAAGAATGAAGCGGCAGCTCTGAATGGCCAAGGAATTCAGTTTTTGTGTCTTGAGAGCACCTGCTGATAGAAGTCCAGGTACTGTGGAATTACGATGTCCGTGCGGTAACGCGAAATTGCCGATTCGCGCGCGCGTTTTCCCATATCGGTTCTCAAGTCTGCATCCGTCAGAAGTCGGGCCGCATCAACCGCCATCTTCTCAACGTCACCAACGTTGCTGAGATATCCGGTC
>DATEUF010000328.1:0-7817 GCA_035283325.1 Pyrinomonadaceae bacterium
TGGTTTGTCCTAGCTCCCGCCGCGCAAAATCTTGTAACTGTCTGCGTGCTTCTTTGAAAGCATCGCGAATCACCACGAAAACGTCTTTGTGCGCGGCATGGGCTTCATAACTCTTCGATTCCTCCTCGGAATCAACCTGACGCAGTGCCGCGTGCAGACTCGGCTCTCTCTTGACCACCAATTCAGCCCCCGGTACTGTCATATCGATTCGGACGTGGTAGAGATCCCCTTTCTTGTGATGCTTGTGTGGTAGCTCGACGACCACGCGACAATGCACTATGCCGTTGTAAAAGGTCTCGAGCTTTGCGACCTCTTCACGCACGCGAGCCTCAACAGCCTCTGAAGGCTTCATATTTCGAAAAGTGATTTGCACTGGGAGGATCATGAAGCAACCTCTTAAAGTGATCATGTGGGGCGGTCGCCACATGGTTATTGTATTCAGGCTCGACAAACGCAATTTCCCGCCTGCTAATCCACGGACTGGAAAAAATGGGCACAACTCGACTCTAGCCTGGAGGGCCAAGCCTGTGCCCAGAAAAATGCCTTTTACGGCACCACGGCGATCTGATTGGTAACCTGTGTTACGCCGGGCGCAGCCCAAGCTGCCGTTTCGGCTTCATCCTTTTCGAACCAGGAATGCACGTTACCTCTTAACGTAACTCTCCCCTCATTGGCTTCTACGCTGATTCGGCGGGCGTCGACCTCTGCGTTGCGCTTCAGCGCGTCCTCAATCTTGTCCTTGACCTCAATCGTCGAAACCTGCGGCTTCACCAGGATGTTATCGGTTATGCCCTTCACACCCGACAGGTATTTAACTGCGAATTCAGCCGCGTTCTTCTGATAATACCAGTCAACGTTACCTTCGAGCGCAATCCAACCATCCTTCACCGTCAGCTTGATTTTCTCGTCTGGAACGTCGACACGCGCTTGCAGGGCATGCAGCGCTGCTGATGCAATGTCCGTGTCGGTTTTCTGTAACAGCGGCTTTACCTGGATCTCGTTGGCCACTGCGCTGACTCCATAGGTTCTGAGAGTCGCACGCTCGATGGCTAGCTTCTCAGCGTAGTTATTGACGAAACCCGTCAACGTTACCACCCCCTCCTCGGCCGCGACGCCAATATCAGTCGAAGTAATTTGGGGTTCCCAGTCGAGCTGTCGCTCGACCCTGTCACGCAGATCGGTATCTGTGATATTGCTCTTTGCTCTATGAAGTAGAATCATCGCGCCATACTTCTCTGTCCAAGAAGCGGTCTCAATGAAGCCCTCCCCGAACCGGACGGGCACCTTTCAGCGCATCCGGCTCTCCATCGCGCGCGAGCTCATCTCCATTTTCGAAAATCTCCAACGCAGTTGAAGAATATTCTTAACTGGAGGCATCGCGACTGTGGTCCTTCGCCTTGTAAACGGTGTTACCGTCTCCCCGGATGGGCATTACTCCATCGACTACTACGACCACTCTGCCCCGCTGCATGGCATTGGCTAAACAGCCAGCCTACCCTCAATCAAGAGGGAGCCACACTTTCGGTTCCGGCGTAGCTTGCATAGCAATTTACCCGCCGACTTAGGTCTCCTTCCGATCCTTTACACCTGGATTAACCAGGCTTGAGACTTATCCGCGAGGTCTACGAAGCCCTCCCAGCCCCTTACGACTCGCAACCAGAACCACAAGTCGTGGGGCAGTTTGCAAGATTGCTCTCGCATTCCGCTGATCTCCCATACCACTTAGTCACAGTAGGTATGTTTTATGGACAGGATCTCGGATTCGACATTAACCGTCTGACCGTCTCGGCTTCCGTGGCAAGCTCTTATTGGGAGTGTAACTCTCCCGCAAGTCTCGCCCGTTTCCCCTGCAAGCTTGCTCTCATGCCCGTCTGTTGCGGCTTATGCAACGAACTTCGGCAGGGTTAGGACGCCACCGCTTCGCCAGTGACGACCGGTTCCAACCGGCCTTGCTATGCGGCCTTTTCGCCGCGCCCTCTGGCTTCCATAACTCGTTCCTTTCTTATTTCAAACAGCATTCTCTAGAAGCGACTGCGACTCACCGAAGAGCTTTGGCAGTTGGCGCTTCTCTCTTTTTTGTGCTTTGCAGCTTCTGTTTAGAGCAAACGACATGCCCGCGCGACGACGCCAGGCATCTTCATTTCTGCTTGGAAATCCACTCGAGTCTCAAGTAAAGCTCACGGAAATGAGTGGTTTCACGCTGAGGATTGCGAACTTTTTCGCGGAGGAGCGCCTATATGTGTTTTACATCTTGCGAAAACTGAGGAAGAAACAACTGTCGCACTTCCACCCAGAGCATGTTGAGATTCTTGCCTCTACAAGGGCGGCCGTGCTGATCGGCCGACTAGGCCATCGATCATTTCTGGCAACCTTGGGCAACCAAATCACGCTCCTCAACTTGCGCTCCGATTTCAGAGCCCAGGATCTCGAGTGTCACCAGCCAACCCTCGTGTTGCCGGCTGAAGCTATCGAAGAACTCTGGCCCATTCGTTTCTTGCAATCTCTTTCGTTTTCATAATTGAACCTCTAGCTGATTATGTCTTCATTTAGGACGCAAAGGCGTGTTGTGATAGCGGTCAAACGTCCTGCGCTAATTCTATTTGCGAATTGCATGGTTACCTCCGTTGCATGTGTGACAAACTGCACCGGGTGTGTGCTCGACATTACGCATGTCCACAACCACGGTCGGCTTTTGAGCCTTTGCACACTCCTCGTTGCAATAATTAATGCTCTCACGCGAGGGGCAACTACATGCGACGTGGGCGAGGCACCCCCAAACACAATTTTAGGAACCGTGGAGTGCTGAAAGTAGAATTCTTCTTTGGGTAGCTTCCTGACAACCCAGACATAAGACGAGAATGCGCTTTGACAATCGTATTGGATCAATTCTCGCTCCGCACTCCAAGCAATATCCGTAGGTCGCAACACCCCATTGGCTAGGCTGATTTGCAGGCCAGCAGAGTTCCAGGTGAACTAAGCCCGCACAAACATCTTCGAGGCTGTCTTCGAGTTCAAAGGCGTTGGTGCAGGGCGCCGGTTTCCTGGTTGGGCTCAAACTCTCCGGATAGTCCGCTATTTCGCCAATCAGGTAGCCTGACTCCTCCTCTGTCGCCGGCCCCGTTATGCTCTTTCTTGCTCGCATTTCAGATTTTCCTCAAATGCATAGCAAGCAACACATGTGCCCGCCAATTGTGTTCCGCGCTAGACAATAGCTGCAAAAAATTGGGGAGGAATGTGCCTTTCTGATTCTGCAGAGTGTGTCACTCGACCTTAGCGCGAACCAGCAAGTCGCGAGGTTTCACACAATGCCTGCGTAGCTTTTCTCATGTGAAGCAACCAGCCCTCCGAATACAGCATGTATTTGGAGGAAAATACTCTGTTACAGACGGAACGCTTTTTGCCAGTTGCCTTCATATTTAGGAGCGAATAGAAGCGGGAGTTTGTCATGTTTATACATGAGATGACTGAGTATGAATGTCGCCAAGTTTTACAACAGGCAACAATCGGCAGGCTGGCATGCGCACGTGACAATCAGCCTTATGTCGTCCCGATCTATTTCGCTTTCCATCAACAGCACGTCTACGCCTTCACCACACTTGGGCAAAAGGTCGAGTGGATGCGCACCAATCCTCGGGTCTGCCTCGAAGTCGACGAGCGAACTGCGCACAATCGATGGCAAAGCATCGTTGTTTTTGGACAATATGAGGAGTTACCGGATTTGCCTGCGTATGAAGCGGCAAGAGTAAAGGCCCATGAACTGCTGCAGAAGCATGTTATGTGGTGGGAGCCCGCCTATGTAGGTGCCACACATCGCGATCTGCCGCACTCTGAAATACCGATTTTCTACCGCATAAATATAGAAAGAATGACAGGCCATCGAGCCATGCCCGACCTCGCTGATTTAGCAGCGACGGACGGAGAGGAAGCGAAGGCAAGGGACGGCTGGTGGTCTGAGATCCTGCGGCACATTGGCGTGAACAACTAAACTTTAGATGGGTCACCGTATTCCGAAGAAGCTGTGGAATCGGTAGCAGAACGACCATGGCCTCAAGGGACGACAGTGCGCGTCGTGATGGCTGTGAAGGACGTAATCCCGTTCGCCACTGCCTTCTGGTACGGGCCCAAGGGGAGCCTTGAACACGCGCAACATCAGATCACCGAACGCGGCGAGCAAGTGTGCGCCCGAGCGGTCGAGTTGCTGCGACTTCGCGGGATCAAGACGGAGATGGTGGTGCGTGAGGGTGATCCTCGCACGCTCATCCTCACTGAGGCCAAGGGTTGGCCGGCTGATCTGATCGTGATCGGCTCGCATGGGCATACTAGGGCTGAAAAGGAGCTCCTGGGTGCCGTAGCTGAGGCCGTAATTGCTCATGCGTCCTGCTCGGTTGAAGTTGTGCGTGAGCAATCAGCAAAGGGTAACGTTATGAAGTCGAAAATGTTGGGAATGAAATGAGAAGGCTCTGCGTGCTAACTTACTGGGGCATTCTCGTGGCATCACTTAACGAGCTTCATTACTTCCGCCAAGCTCCTTCAATACACGTTCCTGGTGAGGTAAGGCAGTAGGGTAGGCGCTCATCGGCGGTCTTCCAACTGCAATCCATGTAAGAATTAATGCGTGAGACGCTGCTTAGTTTTCTCGATGACTGCCTTGCACGGCGCGAGGACACGGCAGTGGTGCACTGGCGCGGGCTGCGAGTCTCAGGCTGGTCCTATGCTCGCCTCGCTGCCGGCGCCTTTCAGTTTGCCCGCGAGCTCGAAGCGCGTGGAATTGCTCGTGGCGAACGCGTGCTCTTTTGGAGCGAAAACAGTCCCGAATGGATCGCTGCCTTCTTTGGCTGTTTGCTCAGAGGGGCGGTAGTGGTGCCGCTTGATCTCAAGTCGACACGTGATTTTGCCATGAGGGTCCAGCAACAGGTTTCGGCCAAATTGCTGCTGGCAAAACAAGCGCTGGCATCTCTCGATGTGCCACGTCTGTCGCTCAGCAATCTCACCGATGCAATTGCCGGACATTCAGACGAGACGTATCCCGCGAAAGAGATTAAGCCCGACGATCTGGTCGAGATCGTCTTCACTTCGGGAACAACCGCGGAACCGAAGGGTGTTTGTCTTACGCACCGAAACCTGCTCGCTAACCTCACGCCGATTGAGAATGAATTTAGCAAATACGCCCGATGCGAACGGCTGGTTCATCCATTACACTTTCTATGCCTGCTGCCGCTGAGTCACGTCTTCGGACAGTTGATGGGTATCTTCATTCCGCAACTCCTCGGTGGCAAAGTCTATTTGCGCGAGTCATACAAGCCTGGGGAGATCATTGAGGTAGTCAGAAAGCAGCGCATCAATGTGATTGTCACTGTTCCACGCGTGTTGGAAACTCTGCGCGATAAAGTAGCAGACGATTATGCTGCACGGGGCGAGACCAAATATCTTGCCGATCGGCTTGAGGCGGCCGAGGGTCGTCATTTCGTGCGCAACTGGTGGGCCTTCCGTGAGATACACCGCCGATTTGGCTGGAGGTTTTGGGCTTTTGTTACCGGCGGCGCAACATTGGACGCAGACACAGAAACTTTCTGGCGGAGGCTTGGTTTCGCTGTCATTCAAGGATACGGCATGACCGAGACCGCTTCGCTTACAAGCCTCTCTCATCCATTCCGAATTGTGCGGGGTTCCATTGGAAAGCCAGTCGCGGGGCAGGAAATAAAGTTGAATGAAAGCGGCGAAATCCTTCTGCGCGGTGAAAATGTCTCACCTGGCTACTGGCGCGGCGGCATTAGACCAATGACCGACGAGCAAGGGTGGATCCACACTGGCGATCTCGGCGAAGTCGGGGCGGAAGGCAATATTTTCTTTCGTGGAAGAAGCAAGGACACGATTGTGACTGCCGCCGGCTTGAAGATTCATCCGGCTGATCTTGAAGCTACGCTCGACCGTCAGCCGGAGATCCAAGCCAGCGTTGTGATTCCGATTAGTGGTCCCAAGGGCAGCGAGGCGCTGGCCGTCGTGATTCCGAGTAGTGAGAGTTCCGATCTAGATGGAGCGGTGAAGCGTGCCAACGAATCATTAGCTGAGTTTCAGCGCATTCGTCATTGGCTGTCCTGGCCTGAGAGCGATTTTCCGCGCACTACTGCCACGCGCAAAGTTATCAAGGGATTGGTGGCCGAGACAGTGGATAAGATCCTCGCCGAGAAGGCCGGGCTGAAAGCGCCGCTGGCCCCGGCCCCAAGCGCGGCTGCGTCGGTCATTCTTCCTGTGGTCTTACAAATCGCTGGGGCTACGACAGCAGGATTAGAACCGTCAGCAAGACTGGCGGATGATCTGAAACTCGACTCGCTCGGCAGAGTCGAGTTGTTAAGTGCACTTGAGGACCGCTACCAAATCGAACTTGACGAAGCCTCTTTCACCGCGGCTACAACCATCGGCGACCTCGATGAGATGGTCCGTAAAGGAAAGGCTGAAGGCACTGCCTATCCTTATCCGGGGTGGGCGATGCGTTTTCCGATAACATGGATTCGCCCGGCGGTCTATCACCTGCTGCTGCTGCCAATAACACTGGCAATGTGCCGTGCGCGAGTGCAGGGGGCCGAACAGCTCGCCAAGGTAAGAGGCCCAGCACTATTTATCTCAAATCATATTACCGACGTCGATGCGGCGCTTATTATGTCGGCACTGTCGACGCGCTGGCGCTCGCAACTCGCGATTGCGATGTCGGGCGAAATACTTCGCAATTGGCGTTATCCGCCTGAGAGCACCGGATGGTTCTCTCGGCTGAGACTGAAATTACTGTATGCGCTCGCCGCCGCGCTGTTCAACGTTTTCTCTCTGCCGATGCAGAGTGGGTTCCGCCGCAGCTTCGCTTACGCGGGTCAAGCCATGGACCGTGGCTGGAGTATTCTAGTTTTCCCCGAAGGGCGGGAAACGAAGGACGGCCAGATGCAGCCGTTTATGGCCGGAACCGGATTACTTGCGGCCCAACTTAACGCACCGGTAGTCCCGATCAAGCTCAATGGACTATTTGAACTGAAGCAGCGGCGCCAGTTGTTCGCTCGTCCGGGGACGGTGATAGTTACTTTTGGTGAGCCGGTAGAGTTCTCAGCCAGCCAGACTCCGGAGCAGATCACGCGCGAGTTGGAATCGCGGGTTGCGTCACTGTAAAGAGACGCCTCCCAAGCCTTATCCGCCCGGGCCGAATGCTCTGCCAGGCTTTTTCTGGTCACTCTCCGCTATGCATTTCATCGAGCATCTGCTGAATTCGTTGTTGCAGGACCGACGTCTACCGGCAACTTAATTGACAACGAGTGCATCTTAGTATCGGTATTCCTTCTCTCGCGCATCAACGGTGATGCGCCCGCTAATGAAAAGCTCGGCGTTTTTGGATGGTTCGAGAGCAGGCTGTTTTCAACTCGTAGAAGTCGCTCAAATTTGAGCATCCGAACACTCGTTTCTTCGCTCGCTTCCGTTTCGTCGAAGCACACCTGGTTCTAAAGCTTCTCTTTTTACTCCTTACGCAGGAGAGGTACACAAAAATGTCTATGAAACTCTATGTCGGCAATCTCTCGTTCCAGACTTCGAGCGAAGACTTGCAGCAACTGTTCTCGCAAGTGGGAACGGTCGAATCAGCTAACGTCATTGAAGATCGCGAAACTGGACGCTCGCGAGGCTTTGGCTTCGTGGAAATGGCTTCGAAAGAAGCCGGCGAAGCAGCGATTGCGCAATTCAACGGCAAGGAAGTTAACGGTAGGAATCTCAACGTGAACGAAGCGAAACCACGCGAGAATCGCGGCTTCGGCGGCAACCGTAATGGTGGCAACCGTGGCTTC
>DATEUF010000329.1:0-3021 GCA_035283325.1 Pyrinomonadaceae bacterium
GGACCACAAGAGGCACGTCTTCCGGATCAGAACCACTCGATTTATAGACTATGGGTTCGCTGTATTCTGTGCGTCCTTTGACGGAGACCACCACCTGGCCGCGCGGAAGGAATTCGCTGGCGACGTCAATCGCCTGATTCAGAAGGCCACCCGGATTGCCGCGGAGATCCAAAACAAGCTGGCGCATACCCTGGTCCTTCAACTTGTCTAAAGCTTCGCGCAACTCTTCATCGCTCGTGTTTTGGAATCCTCCGGTAAGACCAACGTAACCCGTGCCTGGTCGCAACATGTAGGCATTGCGAATGGACGGGAGCGGCACTGCATCACGCACAATCGTGAAGTACAGCGGCGCCTCTGAACCAGCACGTCCGACTTTGATCGTGACGGGCTCTCCACGTCCTCCCCGCACGTTTTTGGAAACCTGTTCACTCGACCACTCGCGCGCGTCTTTGCCATCGACTTCAAGGATAAGATCGCCATAACGGAGACCAAGCCGAGCGGCTGGAGTTCCGTCGACTGCTGACTGGACGTAGACACCATCACGATGCTGGACGATGGTGACGCCAATGCCGTAGAAACGAGAGTCCTGATCTTCTTTCAGCTTCTTGAATTCGTTGTAGGGAAAATACATGGAGTGAGGATCAAGCGTCGACAACATCCCCTGGATCGCCGCTTGAGTTGCTTTCTCATAATCAATGTCCCCGGCGTAGTTGGAGGTGATCTCGGCTATGGCGCCATTGTAGTCCTTCTCAATATCGTCGGCCTCCGTGTAAGAGACGACACCACTAGCCGGCACCGTCCGCCGAAACCTGCGGGAGCGGCCAATCGTGCCACCCACGACAGCGGCGATCAGAATGAGCGAGCTCGCAAGAATGAGAAATCTCTTACTCATCGAGAATGGCCCGACCAGAGCCCAGGCCTCGTAAAAATATAGCACAAGCAACTGCTGTGCTATAGTGCAGAAAGCCGAATGTCAGACCCCCTGTCTATCGTCGTCCCGGCCTACAATGAAGCCGCGCGGCTCTGGCAAACACTGCGTACAATACTGGCTTACCTGGTTGAGTACGCTCCGCACTCCGAATTGATAATGGTGGATGACGGCTCGACCGATCAGACCGCCGACTGTGCACGGGAAGCGCTCTCCGACTCTGGCACGATCCACACGTCGGTAATAAGCTACCAAACAAATCTCGGCAAGGGGCGGGCCGTCAGACTTGGCCTGCTGGCTTCCAGATGCGACGTTGCGTTGTTTTCTGACGCTGATCTCTCGACTCCCATCACCGAGACGCCGAAGCTTGTGGATCCGATCCGCAGTGGCGAGTGTGACCTGGTCTTTGGCTCGCGGGCTCTGAATCGCAATCTTATTGGCGTGCATCAACCGTGGCGACGCGAACAAGGAGGGCGAATTTTCAATCTCGCGGTGCGCTTGGCAACAGGCTTACCCTTCTGGGACACACAATGCGGTTTCAAAGCTTTTCGCATGGAAGTTTGCCGGCCCATCATTGAAGGAGCAACGATCGATCGGTTTGGCTTTGATGTTGAGTTGCTGTACGTTGCCCATCGTGCAGGCCTGCGGCTACGGGAGATTCCGGTGCGGTGGAACCACTTCGAGGGCAGTAAAGTCAATGTAATGAGCGACAGTGTCAAGATGCTCGGGGAGGTAGCGCTCATTCGTCAGCAAGCGCGCCGTGGCGTATATGATAAAGCCATCAAAAACGTGCATAGGCTCAGTCAACCATAAGACGCCCCTCGTCTCAAATGGCCCTCCTTCGGTATACTTTCGTGGCAGCGGAGATGGTTTAGTCCAATAGTTTGTACCGTGATAGCACGACTTAACGTCAACATCGACCACGTGGCAACCGTCCGGCAAGCCCGCCGGGTGCCCGAGCCTTCCGTCGTGGGGGCGGCCATGCTGTGTGAACAAGCGGACGCAGACGGTATAACGATCCACTTGCGCGGTGACCGGCGTCACATCCAGGATCGCGATGTGAGGCTTCTGCGAGAGAGCATCACGACTTATTTGAACTTGGAAATGGCAGCCACTGAAGAGATGTTAAAGGTTGCGCTCGACACCAGGCCCGATGCAGTTACGTTGGTTGCCGAGAACCCTAACGAGATCACCACTGAAGGTGGACTTGATGTGAAAGCCAACCTCTCGATGGCACGGGCGGTGGTGAGCCGTCTGCGACTGGCTGAGATTCTGGCGAGTCTCTTTATCGACCCCAGTGCCCATCAAATTGAGGCGGCGCATGAGATAGGGGCTCAGCAGGTGGAGTTGTGTACGTCGGCGTATGCGGAAGCTACACTCGGTGGCCACGGCATTCACGGTGAAGGCGCTTTGCGCGCAGGACAAGAGTTACGGCGCTTGCGCGACGCGGCGACTCTGGCGAAGCAATACGGATTGCTCGTGGCGGCTGGTCATGGGCTGACTTATCGGAATGTGGGTTCGATGGCGGGGATTAGCGAGATCTCAGAATTCAATATAGGACACAATATCATTGCGCGTTCGATATTTGTCGGGCTGAAACAAGCCGTGACCGAAATGCGCGCGGCTATCAGGGCCGGTGCAATCGAGGGAACCCGGGGATAAGGGAACAGGGGAACGGGAAACGGGGAACGGGGAACAGGGTTTACACACAACAAGACTCAACCAATACTCACAACCAGAAAGGAATCCTCATGAACACCAAGAAAATCGTACAGAAACGCGTGCGCAGATTTGAAGACCTGCGCGTATGGCAAATGGCAATTGAACTGGTAAAGCGCGTCTACCTCCTCACCAGCTCAGGCGAGCTGAAGACTGATTTTGGCTTGAAAGATCAGATCAGGCGAGCGGCTGTCTCAATTCCTACAAATATCGCAGAAGGCTTTGAAAGATTCTCCCGGAAGGAGTATTTGCTCTTTCTTAACATAGCGAAGGGATCTTCGGGAGAGCTAAGAAGCCTCCTCCGGGTGCCATGGAAGTAGGATATCTCGGCAAGGATACCCACGACGAACTTGCGGATTGCGCTGCAAAGCTCA